>NZ_JBFAJA010000028.1:0-122295 GCF_040654975.1 Dactylosporangium sp. NPDC050588
GGTCGTCAGTGGTGTGTGACATATTACTGGCGTGTCGGATATGGCTCGTGGAGCCGATGTGGTGGTGATCGGCGCCGAGCCTGGCCCGGCCCCGCCTGGCGTGGCGGTGGCGACCGACGAGACAGTGGCGGCGGACCGCAGCTTGCAGGCGTTTCCGGTGGCCGCCGGGGTCCGTTCGCCCCCGCTGGCGTTGCGGCCGCGCTGGCTTCGGGGCGCGGTAGCCGCGACCGCGGGACTTTCCATGGTCGACGGCGCGGGTCGGGGGTGGTTCAGGCGGACGGCTCGTAGTGCGTCACGGGGATGACGCCGTCCACGAGGGTGGAGGTGACGGTGCGCAGGTTGAGGCGCTGCTTCGGCTCCGCGAACAGGCGGCGGCCACCGCCGAGGACGACCGGGTGCACCGCCACGTGGTATTCGTCGATGAGGCCGTGGTCCGTCAGGGCGGCGGCGAGCGACGCACCGCCGGTCAGCAGGAGGTCGGCGCCGGGCTCCGCCTTGAGCGCGAGCACCTCGTCGCGCAGGTTGTCGCTGATGACGCGGCTGGTCCACGCGTCGCCCTCGAACGTCCGGGAGAAGACGATCTTCGGGGTCGCGCGCCAGAACGGGGCGAAGGCGGTGACGTGCGGGTCGTCCGTCATCGACTCCGCGTCAGGCCAGAAGGCGACCATCATCTCCCACACGGGCCGCCCGAAGAGCAGTGTGTCGACCCGCTGGTCGAGGCTTTCGGAGTACGCCGACAGCCCCGGGCCCATGGTCGGCCAGTCGAACTCCCCGTTCGGCCCGTCGATGAACCCGTCGACCGACGTGTGCACCCAGTAAATGATCTTCCGCATGGATCGCTCCTCCTTGTGGTACCGACGCTGTCACCTGGAGGTCGGGGCGCGCAGGTCAAGCTCGACATCACCACCATGTGACGCACGACACAGGGCGCATCGAGCGAGCCGCCCGGCGTCAGTTCTGCGACGATGCGGTGTGCTGATCGTCGTATCTGGATTGCCGGGGACCGGGAAGAGTGCCGTGGCCGCGGGCGTTGCCGCCGGGCTGGGCGCGGTGCAGCTGTCCATCGACGAGGCCGAGGACGCGATGCTCGGCGCCGGGCTGGCCGCGGGGTGGGAGACGGGCGTCGCGGCGTACGAGGTGACCAGGGCGTTCGCCGAACAGAACCTGGCGCTGGGCCGGGTCGTCGTGGTCGACGCCGTCAACGACAGCGAACCCGCCCGGCAGACGTGGCGCGGTGCGGCGGCGCGGGCCGGGTCGGGGCTGCGGTTCGTGGTGCTCACGTGCTCGGACCGGCAGGAGCACCGCCGGCGTCTGGAAGGCCGGCGGCGGGGGCTGCGGCACCTGCCGGAGCCGACGTGGGCGCACGTCGAGGCCCTCGCGTACGCGCCGTGGACCGATCCGCACCTCGCGGTCGACACGGTCGCGCCGCTGGACACGGTGGTCGAGGCGGTGCTCGGGTTCAGTCGAGGATGACGAACTGGTAGCCGCGGGCCTGCAGCGCGGGGATGACGGTCTCCAGTGCGGCGCAGGTCTGGGCGCGGTCGCCGCCGCCGTCGTGGCAGAGCAGGATCTGGCCCGGGCGGGCGGCGAGGAGGTGGTCGGTGATGGAGCGGGTGCCGGGCTGGGTCCAGTCGCGGGGGTCGTTGGTCCAGTTGATGGGCAGCATCCGGGCCTGGGCCGCGGCGGCGAGGACGGCGGGGGAGACGGCACCGCCGGGGGATCGGAAGATGGTCGGCAGCTTGCCGGTGGTCGAGTAGATCTTGTCCTGCGCGCGGTCGATCTCCTGCTGTACGCGGCCCGGGTCGAACTGGGCGAGCTTCGCCGGATGGCTCCACGTGTGGTTGGCGACGTGGTGGCCCGCGGCGACGAGGTCCTTGGCGACGTTCTCGTGGCCGAGTACCTGGTTGCCGATGAGGCAGAAGAGCGCCGGCACGTGGTAGCGGTCCAGCAGCCGGAGCACCTTCGGCGTCCACCTGGGGTGCGGGCCGTCGTCGATGGTCAGGGCCACCGCGTTCGCCGGGAAGGGCGGGCCGGGCCTCAGCTTGCGGTACTCCTCCAGCGTGAACACCGGCCGGTCCAGCGCCGGCATCGGCGAGGGCGACGGCGCCGGGGGCGAGGGTTGCGTGGCGGCGGCCGCCCCGGGGACGGACTGGGGGCCGCGGTGCGGAGCCGGAGGGAGCGGCGGACCCGCCGAGCCGCCCGCGACGAGGGCCGTGCCGGTCGCGGCGAGCCCGGCGCCGAGCAGGCGCCTGCGCGACAGTCCGGTCACAGCGGTCACCTCCGGGTGCGTGATCACGTCACGCCGACGCACTGTTCCTGACGTCGTCGGCCCGCAAAGGGTTGCACATCCACAGCACGCGAGGTGTGTCAGTGGTCCGCGTCGAGGCTGTACCGGCGCTGGAGCAGGACGGCCACGGTCATGAGGGCGGCCGGGACGAGGGCGAAGCCGTAGCGGACCGCGGCGAGGGCCGACGGCGTCTGGGTGACGTGCTCGCCGGCGGCGCTGGCCGCGAAGCCGCCGAGGGCGAGGCAGGCCGCGTACACATAAGGCCCCAGCGCGCCGCCGGTCGCCTCCGCCGCGGTCCAGACACCGGTGTAGCCGCCCGCGCGGGTCGTGCCGTCGGGGCCGGAGGCGGCGATGACGTCGGGGAGCATCGAGAAGGGCAGCAGCTGCATGGCGGCGAACGCGACGCCCAGGACCGCGACCGCCGCGACGATCAGGGGCAGGCCCGCGGTGCCGCCGAGGGCGAGCACGAGAGAGCCGGCGACGAACGCGACCTGGGCGACGAGCAGGCCGCGCTGCTTGCCGATCCGGCGGGCGACGGCCACCCAGATCGGCGTGGCGAGGATCGCCGGGGCGACGAAGGCGGCGACGAGGACGGTGGTGAGCTTGGGACGGCCCAGCTCGTACTCAGCGAAGTAGGGCACGGCGGCGAGGACCAGGTGCGTCGTGGTCGACATCGCCAGATAGGACGCGACCAGGGTGCGGAACTGCCGGTCCCGCAGCGAGGCCAGCAGCCCGTGCCGCGTGCCCGCGGCAGGCTGTACCGGAGCGGCTGCCGAAAGTCGTCGGACGCCGACGATGCCGACCAGCATCGCGGCGAACATGGCGACACCGAGCAGCAGGCCCATCCAGGCGTAGCCGAGCAGGGAGGCGAGCAAGGGGGCGGCCACGCCGCTGAGCAGGATGCCGACGGTGAGGACCACCATGCGGAAGCCCATCAGGCGGGTGCGCTCGTGGTAGTCGATGCGCAGATCCGCGGGAGTGGCAAGGTAGGGGACCTGGTACGCGGCGAAGAGGAGGTTGCCGGCGATGAACGCGACCGCGACCCACAGCCCCGCCGGAGCGCCGCGCAGGCCGGGGACCGCGAAGAGCGCGGCGAACGCGACGGCGAGCGCGCTGCCGGCCAGCATGAGCCGGCGCCGGTGGCCGCGGCGGGCCAGGTCGGCGTCGGAGAGCCGGCCGACCCACGGGTGCAGGACGACGTCGAGGATCTTCGGTGCCAGCAGGACGAAACCCGCGAGCAGCGGCGCGACGGCGAGGACGTCGGTGAGGAAGTACAGCAGGAGCAGGCCGGGCACGGTGACCCACACGCCCATGCCGACGGAGCCGGTCGCGAACGGGATGAGACCGCGTAGCGGCAGCCGGACGTTCGACATGAACCACGCTCCCGTAATCCAACGTGCGATGGATAATAGGCGACGATGGACGATCTGAACAGCACGCGCCGGCGCCCCGGGCGGCCCCGCGCGGCAGACATGGCAGGCACCCGTGAGGTGATCGTGCGGGCGGCGACCAAGCTGTTCGCGCGCCACGGTTTCGACGCGGTGAGCGTCCGGGCCGTGGCGGAGGCGGCGGGCGTCGACGTCGCCACGGTCCACCACCACGCCGGCAGCAAGGCCGCGCTCTACCAGGCGTGCTTCGCGGCGGTCTTCGAGGCCGAGCGCAGCGCCCTGGAGCCGGTCATCAAGGGCGCCTACGACATGCAGGGGCTGCACCGCGTCCTCGACGCGTTCGTCGACTTCCTGCAGGAGCGGCCCGAGACCACCGGCCTGTGGCTGCGCCGGTGGCTGGACCCCGACCGGCACGCGGGCGTCGACGAGCAGTATTCGACGCCGCTGTACGAGCAGGTGCAGGCGGTCCTGGCCGCCGCGCACCGGGCCGGGGTGCTGCACGAGCCGCAGCCGCACCTCGCGGTGCGCAGCCTCATCTGGGCCGTGCACGCCCACACGGTGACGGCGCTGCACGGCGAGGTCACCGAGGACTCCCGGTTCGCGCTGCGGGCGTTCGTGCACCGCTGGCTGGACCGCATGTACGGGCAGCCTTGACGCCCCCGGTGACCGGCGCGCAGAATCCAACGCGTGTTGGAATACAGGGTGGTGGTCATCGGTGCCGGGCCGGCCGGGCTCGCCACGCTCAAGGCCCTCGCCGACGCGCGGGTGCCGGCGATCTGCTTCGACGCCGGTGACCGGCCTGGCGGGCTGTGGGTGCTCGGCGGCCCGCACTCGTCGGCGTACCGGACGCTGCACCTCAACACCAGCCGCACCCGCACCGAGTTCGCCGACTTCCCGATGCCGGCCGGCTGGCCCGACTACCCCGGCCACGCGAGCGTCGCGGCGTACCTCGCCGACTACGCCCGCACGTTCGGCCTCGACGAACAGATCCGCCACCGGCACGTCGTGACCCGCGTATACCAGACGCGGCACGGCACCTGGGAAGTCACGGCGCAAGGTCCACAAGGGACGGTCGAGGTGACGGCCGGCGCCGTCGTCGTCGCCAGCGGGCACAACACCGTGCCCCGGCTGCCCGACCCGCCGCACCCGGGCGACCTCACCGCCACCCAGCTGCACAGCCACGACTACCGCGGGCCCGAGCAGCTGCAGGGCCGCCGGGTGCTCGTCGTCGGCGGCGGCAACTCCGCGATGGACATCGCCGTCGACGCCTCGCACGCCGCCACGCGCACCCTGCTGTCGGTGCGCCGCGGCGTCTGGATCGTGCCGAAGTACCTGTTCGGCCGCCCGTCCGACACCCTCAACGGCGCGCTCGCGAAGCGCCTCCCGTGGCGGGCCCGGCAGCGCATCAGCCAGACGATGCTGCGGCTCGCCGTCGGGCCGCCGCAACGGTACGGCCTGCCCGCCCCCGCCCACGGCTTCCTGCAGGACCACCCCACGCTGTCCGACGCCCTCCTGCCGCGCATCACCCACGGCGAGATCGAGGTGCGCCCGGCGATCGACCGTTTCGACGGCGATGACGTGATTTTTTCCAACGGCAACAGGGATTCCGTCGATGTCGTCGTCTGGTGTACCGGCTACCGCGTCGACGTGCCGTTCCTCGACCCGGCGCTGCTCGGCGAGGGCGCGGACCGGCTGCCGCTCTACCGGCACGTGTTCCACCTCGACGCGCCGGGCCTCATGTTCGTCGGGCTGATGCAGTCGACCGGCGCCGCGCTGCCGGTCGTGGAGGCCCAGGCCAGGCTGGTCGCGGGGCACCTCGCGGGCACCTACGCGCTGCCACCGCTCGCCGCGCAGCGCCAGGACTGCGCCGCCGAGCTGCGCGCGGCACGGGACAGATGGGGTGAGCGCCGCCCGGCGATGCGGATCGACTTCGACGCCTACCTCGACCTCGCCGCCCGCGAACTGGCCACCGGCCGCAAACGCGCGGCGGCCACCCAGAATCCAGCGCCCAGCGGTCCGATCCGGGCAGACGGTGGCGAGACACGGGCAGAAGGCGGCGAGATGCGAGCAGACGGTGGTGCGCGGCAGGCGCCCGACGGCGGAGCGGGCACGTGAGCGCGCTGCGAGGGCGGCGGGTCGTCGTCACGGGCGCCAACGGCACGTTCGGAAAGCTCCTCGGCGAGCGGTTCACGGCGGCGGGCGCGGCCGTCGTCGGCATCGACCTCGTCGCCGTCGACGGGCCGGTGCCCGTCCTCGCCTGCGACCTCACCTCCGCCACCGCGGTCCCCGGCGCCGTCGCCGCGGCCGTCGACCGGCTCGGCGGCCTCGACCTGCTCGTCAACAACGCCGGCGTCGGCGGTCCCGCACCCGCCGAGCTGCCGCCGGACGAGGTCGTCGCCCGGCAGCTGGAGGTCAACCTCCTCGCCGCGTGGCGCACGACCGCCGCCGCCATGCCGGCCCTCGAGGCGGCCCGCGGCAGGGTCGTGTTCGTCGCCAGCAGGATGGCCGTGCTGCCGCTGCCCCTCGCGGCCGCGTACGGCGTCAGCAAGCGGGCCCTCGTCGCATACGCCGACGCGCTGCGCCTCGAGGTCGGCACCCACGTCGGGGTCAGCGTGGTCTATCCGAGCATGGTCGCCTCCCCGATCCACGACACGACCGCCGCCGCCGGCCTGTCGCTGCAGGGCGTGTCCAGGCTGGAGCCGGCCGACGGGGTCGTCACCGCGATCGTGCGCGCCGCCACCGCCCGCAAGGCGCCCCGCGCGGTCGCCACGACCCGCCGCGGCCGCTTCGAAATGGCCGTCGCCCGCCACTTCCCGTCCGTGGCGGACGCCATGGTCCGTCGTACCGTCGCCGCCAGACTCGCCGCGGGCGCCTTCACCGACGCCCCTCTCGCCGCCGGTATGGTCCGCCGCTTTCTGTCATGATCACGACTGATGGCGGCGTGCTCGGGCGGCACTGACGACGATCGCGCGCATGAGCTCGTTCACAACGCCTCGCGCACCTATAGCCCCGCTCAGCCGTGTCCGTGTCCGCGCGGCCCTCGCGGTCATCGCCGTGTCCGCCGCCCTCATCCTCGGCTCCGCCCTGGCCGCCTGGAACCCGTGGCACTTCGTGGTGTTCGGCTTCGGCGGGTACTGGTTCGCCGGTGTCCTCACGCTGGCGCCGCTCGCCGGTGGGGCCGTCGCCGTGCTGCTCATCCGTAACAAGGCCGCCGCCATCACGGTCGGGGTCGTCAGCGCCGTGCTGACCCTGATCGTCGCGGTCGGCGGCTTCCTTCTCGCCCTGCTGGTCGACCCTCACTGGGACCGCACCGTGCTCGCGGCCTCGCCGAGCGGCAGGTTCCAGCTCGTCAGCCTGGAGGAGTCGGACATCATCTTCCGTCAGCAGCTCCGGGTGGGTCGCCCCGACGGCATCCTGACCCGCGAGTCCGCCCGCCCTCTCATCTGCGTCGAGGCCACCTTCGGTGACACCCCGGAGATCAGGGTGAAGTCCGCCCGGTTCGTCGCCGAGCACGAGGTCGAGATCACCTTCGAGGACGGCAAGACCTGGCGGACCCGGTTCGACCCCGACGACCTGCAGCCCGCGGATGTCCTCACGGAGAACTGTTCACTCTGACGCCCCGCCGGTCCGGCCGCTCCGAGCGCCGGACCGGCACACCGCGGCGTCAGTGCAGGGACGTCTTCAGGACGATCAGCGCGACGCCGAAGCTGCCGGCGACGGCCGCCGACACCACCCGCTCGCCGCGGCTCAGGCGCCCGTGCCGGCCGATCTCCCAGCCTGCCAGGCACAGCAGCAGCGTGGAGCAGACCAGGGCGGCGACCACGGACCACAGCTGCGAGTGGCCCGCCAGGTCGGCCGCGACGAGCACCGCCACCGGCAGCGCCGAGGCGGTCACGATCTCCCAGCCGCTCGCGAGCTGCCGGCGCACCGCCGCCCACGCCGGGCGGTGCCCCTCGTGGATCCGTTCGGCGACCAGCCGCGCGTAGCGCTCCGCGCTCCAGTACACGAGCAGCGTCACCACGACCGCGACGGCGGTGGCGGCCGCGGTGTGGGCGTGCGACGCGGCCATGACGGCGGCGCTGACGATGACGCCGTAGATCCCGGCCGCAGTGCTCTCCTCGTCCGCCCGCGCCATCCGCACGCCCTAACGATCTTCGGCGGCTCCGCCTGGCACCTCCTTCCGGCTGGGTGAAGGCTCGCCGAGGACCGCGGCCAGGTGCGCCGCGGCCATCGTGTCCCGCGGCCGCAGCGCCAGCAGCGCCCGGAGCCGGCGCGCCGCCTCCGCCCGCCAGGCGGGGTCCTGCGCGTCGAGGTCCTCGGGCTCGTCCTCGCCGGTGTAGCAGACGAAGTCGTCGGTCGTGGACTCGTCCAGGACCAGCAGCGCCATTCCGTTCGCGGCGGCCGCGTGCGCCGGGTCGGCGTCCAGCGCCCGGCCGTACAGCTCGAACGCCTCGGCGCGGCGCCCCCACAGGCTGCGTAGCCAGGCCTGTCGGTCGCCGGTGCCGTCGTACAGTGGCGAAAATTCCAACACGGTGCGGAATTGCCGCAGCAACAGCCCCGCGAGCAGGGTCGCGGTCACCGGGTCGGCGGGCTCGGCCGCCAGCGCGCGCCGCAGCCACCCCTCCGCCTCGGGCACGTCGTCCGGCGTCTCGAGCGACGACGCCCCTTCCAGCACGCACAGGCGGTGCCCGAGCTCCCGCGCCGCCCCCGCATCACCGGCCTCCGCCGCCTGCCGCAGTCCCTCGAGGTCCACGGCGCTACCGTACTGGCCATGTACAGCTGGTACGTCGTCCGCCGCACCTCGATGGTGAACAACAACGACACGGCCACCGACTGGTTCGTCCTCAGCGACCACGCCGACCTGCTGCGCGTCCTGGACACCCTGGACGTCAACCCGAGCTGGACCGATTCCTGCGCGCTGCAGGTGTACCGCGACGGCCGGCTCGACGTCAGCATCGACCTGCTCGCCACGGTCTCCGACGACGAGGACGACTTCTGCCCGCCCGACCTCACCGGGATCACGATCCCCGCCCTGGACGGCACCCCGCTCCCGCCAGGCCACCCCGTCATCCTCGACGGCACCTCGCTGCACTACGGCAGCAGCACCTTCTACAACTGACCTCGGCGCCGCGCAGCTTCTACCGACAAATCCAATAGCCGCTGCCTTCGTGCCGGACGACGTCCCCGTCCGGCCGGCCGACGCAGACCGCGTCGCCGTCCACCCACACCTGTTCACCCTTGCGCAGGAAGACGGGTCGCGGGAGCTCGACGGCCCAGTCGCCGGCGTCGACCCTGTCCACGAGCGTCAACCGGTCCACCGGAGCCGGCGCCGACCGGATCGGCCACGCTGTCCCGCCACCCGTCCCGAGATCCATGCCACGAGAATATCCACTCGGCCGGGGATTAACAGCCGCGTCAGACGGTCGCGAGGGCGTCGACCTCCACGCGGAACGCGGGGTGCACCAGGGCGCTCACCTGCACGAGCGAGCTCGCGGGCGGAGCGGCCGGGTCGAGGAACTCGTCGCGGACCGGGCGGAAGAAGTGTTCCACGCCGCCCCGTCCTAGGCCGGGACGGTGGTGGGCAGGTCGGTGGTCATGGTGGTGAGCAGGCGCAGCGCCTGGGCGGACGGGCTGGCGGGCTCGGCGTGGTAGACGAGCAACTGCTGGCCGGGGGCGCCGTTGACGGTGAAGGTCTCGAACGACAGGGTCAACTCCCCGACCATCGGGTGGACGAAGCGCTTCGTGCCGGCGGTCTTCGCGGCCACGTCGTGACGGGCCCACAGGCGGCGGAAGTCCTCGCTCTTCAGGGACAGCTCGCCGACGAGGTCGGTGAGGCGGGGGTCGTCGAGGTCGGCGCCCGCGGTGGCGCGCAGGCTGGCGACGGTCTCGGCGGCGACCTTCGGCCAGTCGGCGTAGATCCGGCGGGTGGCGGGGTCCAGGAAGACGGCGCGGACCTGGTTCTGGCCCTTGACCGAGCAGTGGTTGAGGGCCGCGGCGAGGGCGTTGTTCGCGAGGACGTCCAGGTGGCGGCCGACCACCATGGCGGGCGTCTCGGTCCACAGGTCCAGCAGGCGTAGCAGGTGCGCGCTGACCCGCTCCGGCTGGCGCGGGCGGCGCCGCGGTCGGGATGCCGGGCGGGCCAGCTCCCGCAGGTGCGCGATGCCTTCGTCGTTCAGTGTGTACACGCGAGCCAGGGCATCGATCACCTGGTCCGACGGGTGCTTCTCGCGGCCCTGCTCGAGCCGCACGTAGTAGTCGGCACTGACCCCGGCGAGCAGGGCGACCTCCTCCCGGCGCAGGCCGGGGGTGCGGCGGCGGGCCGGTTCGGGCAGGCCGAAGTCCTCGGGCCGGGTCACCTCGCGGCGCGCCCGCAGGAACTCGCCGAGCCGGTTGTCGCTGTGCATCCGTCCAGCGTAGGCGGCTCGGACGGCGGTTGCCTGGCCGTGGTACTCCCAGGTAAATCCCGTCCTGGATGGATTGTGCCGAGGCGCCGACGGTGGAGGCATGACAAACACCAACAGGGTCGCCGTCGTCACCGGAGCGACCAGCGGCATCGGCGCGGCTACCGCGAAGCGCCTCGCGGACGGCGGCGCGGCCGTCGCGCTCGTCGGGCGGCGGGAGAGCCGCCTCAAGGACCTCGCCGCCGAGATCGGCGGCAGCGCGCTGCCGGTCGCCGCGGACGTCGGCGACCTCGACGCGATGCGGGCCGCCGCGGCCACGATCCGCGAGGCGTTCGGCCGGGTGGACCTCGTCGTGGCCAACGCGGGGGTCATGCTCGCCGCGCCGTTCGAGGCCGCGCAGACCGCCGAGTGGCAGGAGATGATCACGACGAACGTCAGCGGACTGCTGCACACGGGCCGCGCGTTCATCGACGACCTGCTCGCGGCGGCCGCGGACGGCCGGCCGGCGGACCTCGTGCACGTCGGGTCCGTGGGCGGGCACATGGTCTTCCCGAACTACAGCGTCTACACGGCCACGAAGGCCGCCGTCGCGCACCTCACCCGCAACCTGCGGGCGGAGCTCGGCCCGCGCGGCGTCCGGGTCAAGAACGTCGAACCGGGCTTCGTGCTCACCGAGCTCGGCGACGGCATGCGCGACACCGCCCAGCGCGACCAGCTCGCCCAGTGGCGCGACTCGATCGAGGTGCTCACGCCGGAGGACATCGCCGACGCGATCGCCTACGCGACGGCCGCACCGGCCCGCGTGAACCTGGCCGAGATCATCGTCGTGCCGACGCAACAGGGCTGAACGCGGGCTTGACCTTGACCCAGGGGCAGGGTCCGACGATGGGCGGCATGACCGACATGGCGCACATCAGCGAGCGGATCGCGGCCTTCTGCGACACCACGAACATCCCCGGCTACGTCGCCGGCGTCGACCACGCCGGCGGGCAGCACATCGTCGCGCACGGGGTGGCCAACGCCGCCACCGGCGCGCCGATGCGCGGCGACACCCGGTTCCTCTTCGGCTCCATCACGAAGGTGATGACGACCATGCTCGTGCTGCGGCAGGTCGAGCTCGGCGCCGTCGACCTGGACGCGCCGGTCGTGACGTACCTGCCGGAGTTCACGCTCACCACGCCCGGTGCGGCCGGCCGGATCCTCGTGCGGCACCTGCTGACACACACCAGCGGGATCGACGCCGACCTGTTCTTCCCGGCCGGGTGCGGCCCCGATGCGCTGCGGATCTACCTGGACGGGCTGGGGCGGCAGTGCGGGACCCTGTTCGAGCCGGGCGAGCTCGTCAGCTATTCCAACGGCGGCATGATTGTCGCCGGGCGGATGCTGGAAGTCGTTACCGGGACGCCGTATCACGAGCTGCTGCGGCGGGAGGTGTACGCGACGGCGGGCATGACCGACGCGTGCGCGTCCGCGGAGGAGGCGATTCTGCGCGGCACCGCGGTCGGGCACTTCGCCGACCCCATCACCGGCGCGGTGCGGACCACCGGCATGTTCACGCTCCCCGCGACGTGGGCACCGGCCGGCGGCACGCCGATCGGGACCGTCGGGGACCTGCTCGCGCTGGGCCGGGCGCATCTCGCCGGCGGCGGTACACCGGCGATCTCGGCCCGGTCGGCGGAGCTGATGCGCACGGTCGCCCACGACCTGGGCACGCCGAACGTGCCGCCGGTCGGGATGGGCTGGCTGGTGCGCGAGCTGGGCGGCACGACCGTGCTGACGATGTCCGGGGCGTCGCCGGGCGGGGTCGCGGTGCTCGCCGTCGCGCCCTCGGAGGGCCTGGTGTTCGCCGCGTACGGCAACGACGCGCGGGCCCTGTCGCTGCACGACGCGCTGCTGTCGTCGCTGCTGCCGGCCGCTCCGGTGGCCCTGAATCCAACAGACGTTGCATTGTCGCGTTACGTGGGCACCTACCGGTCGGACCAGCTGCGCATCGAGGTCAGCGTCGTGGACGGGCAGCTGGAGGAGCGGATCACCTACGAACCCGCCGACGCCGTGCAGGAGGCCACGTTCGCGGGGTTCGTGGGCGGCCCGTTCGTGGTCCCGCCGCTGCGGTACGAGCCGGTCGGCGCCGACCTGTTCGCACCCGCCGGCCTGCCGCTCGGCGACCTCGACCTGACGTCGCGCCAGTACCTCGTGTCGTACCACGGCGACGGCCCGGACGGCCCCACCCACCGCTGCTCGGGCGGCCGCATGACCCGCCGCGTCCTGTCCGGGCGCTGACGGCCCGGTCGGTGCTGACAGGATGCGGGGCGCTGACGGCCCGGTCCACGCTGACAGGATGCGGGGCGCTGACGGCCGGTCCGCGCTGACAGGATGCCGGGCGCTGACGGGCCGGTCCACGCTGACAGGACGCCGGGCCACCGACGGCCCGGTCCGCGCTGACAGGATGCGGGGCATGAGCGACGAACGGCACCTGCTCACCATCGGCCGGCTCGCCGACTACGCGGGCGTGACCATCAAGGCCGTCCGCCACTACCACGCGCGCGGCCTGCTGCCCGAGCCGTCCCGCGACGAGTCCGGGTACCGCCGCTACACCGCCGCCCACGCCATCCAGCTCGTGCAGATCAAGACCCTGGCCGACGCGGGCGTGCCGCTCGCCCGCGTCAAGGAACTCCTCGCCGCGGGCCCCACGGAGTTCGCCGCGGCGATCGCCGAGATCGACCACGACCTGCGCCGCCAGGCCGAGAAAATCCAACGCAGCCGGGACCGCGTCGCCCAGCTGCGGACCGGCGACCGCCTGTTCGTCAGCGAGGAGGTCGCCGCCTACCTCGACCGGCTGCGCGCGCTCGGGGTGAGCGACCGCGCAGTCCTGCTGGAGCGCGACATCTGGGTGCTGCTGCACGCCGTCTCGCCGCGGCAGGCGGACGGCTGGATCACCGACAAGCTCGACGCCCTCGACGACCCCGAGTTCCAGGCGATCTACCTCGCGTACGACGCCGCGTTCGACGCCCCACCCGACGACCCGTCCCTGCCGGGCCTCGCCGCCCGCGCGCGCCGCTGGCACGCCCAGCGGTACCCGTCCGGCGAGCCCTCCACCGGCGCCGACCCGGACATCACCCGCCTCGCCGCCCTCGCCGCCGGCGCGTCGTCACCCGCTTGGACCCGCCTCGCCGAGCTCGCGCGATCGGTGTGAAACGGCGGCGAAAGGCGGGTAGCGTCGCCGACGTGCGGGGACCCTATGTGGCGGTGATCGGGGCAGGGCGGGCGACCGGAGAGCAGGAACGCGTCGCCGAGCAGGTCGGGGCGCTGCTCGCCGAGGCGGGCGCGGTGGTCCTCTCCGGCGGGCTGGGCGGGGTCATGCGGGCCTCGTGCCGCGGCGCGCACGAGCGGGGCGGCCTCACCGTCGGCCTCCTCCCCGGCGGGGACCGGAGCGAGGGCAACCAGTTCCTGACCGTGGCGCTGCCGACCGGCCTGGGGGAGCTGCGCAACGGGCTCATCGCCAGGACCGCCGACGGGCTCATCGCGGTCGGTGGTGGGTGGGGGACACTGAGTGAGATCGGCTTCGCGATGCGGCTCGGGCGGCCGCTCGTCGCCGTCGGCAGCTGGGCGGTCACCGCTCCCGACGGCGGCCCGACGTACCCGGTGATGGACAGCCCCGACGACGCCGTCGCCTGGCTGCTCCGGGAAATCGGCCACCCAGCAGCGCATTAGTCGCCGCGGGAAGCCACCCAGCAGCGCACTGGCCGCCACGGGAAGCCACCCCACGGCGCAACAGTCGCCGCGGGAAGCTGCCAGCAGCGCAACAGCCGCCGCGGAAAGCCGCCCGGAGACGCGAAGTGCCCCTTGCCCGCCCTCGCCGTCGTGGATCTGCACCCGGTGGTGTGCCGTGCTCCGTGCCTCGTCACCTGTGCGCTGTGCTGGGCGTGCGTTGTCTGCCGGGGAGTCGAACCCCCGCGCCTGCCCGCGGCACGCCAGAAGAGGAGCCGAATTGCCCGTCGGCTCTCGGGTCGTGCACGCCTCCACGACGGCTACCTGCTTCGCGTCCAAACCCCGGTCAGTCCAGGAGGTCGGCCTCCCAGTTCGTGCGCTGCACGGCGGTGTCGACCTCGCGCAGCTGCCGCGCCACGTCGTCGGCCTCGGCGCGCAGCTCGGCGACCGGCAGCGCCGACAGCATCTTCAGCTCCGAGCGCAGCTGCCGGTAGCCGCGCTGGCCCTCACCCGCGGCGGCGCTCGCCGCGGCCGTCACCACGCTGTGCCGCAGGCGCAGCACGTCCCGCCGGGCGAGAGCGTCGGTGAGCGTGCCGTCGCCGAGCGGCGTGGCGGCGTTGGTGCGGTTGATCCGCCGGATCAGCGACTCGAGCTCGTCGAGGACGGCGCCCGCCTCGGCGAGCAGCGCGGCCGCGTCCTCGGCGGGCGTCTCACCCTCCTGAAACCGGGCGCTGCCCGTGATGCGGGCGCGCAGCTGTTCGACCCGGCGCGCCGCGTCGGCGCGCAGCGCAAGCGCTTCAGCAAGCTTCACGCTCGCCAGTGTCCGCCACGACGATCATGCCCGCACGCCGTTTTCCGGCAACCGGCCCGCCTTGAGTGCGGCGGCGGTCTCCACGGCGCGGCGGGCCTGGTGCCGGGCCGCCTGCAGCACGACGTCGCCGGGCGGGCCGTCGCCGGTCACGTGCGAGGTGCCGTACGGGTTGCCCGACCTGAACTGGATCGGGTCCGTGTAGCCGGGCGGCACGATGATGCCGCCCCAGTGGTAGAACACGTTGGCGAGCGCGAGGAGGGTGGACTCCTGGCCGCCGTGGGCGGTGTTCGACGCGGTGAACGCCGTGTACACCTTCCCGGCGAGCCCGCCGCTGAACCACAGCGGCCCGGTGCTGTCGATGAATGCCTTCAGCTGCGCGGACACGTTGCCGAAGCGGGTCGGCGTGCCGAAGAGCACCACGTCGGCCCAGTCCAGGTCGTCCAGCGTCGCCCCGGCAACGTCGGCACTCGCCGAAACGTGCGCGGCCCACGCCGGATTCCCTCCGATGATGGATTCCGGCACGGTCTCCGCGACCTTTCGGAGCCGGACGGTCGCGCCGGCCTTCTCGGCTCCCTCCGCCACGGCCGCCGCGAGGGCGTGCACGGTGCCGGTCGCGCTGTAGTAGACGACGGCGGCGTTCACGGGCTGCATGTCGTTGCTCCCTTTGTCGTTGGCTGCTCATGTACGACGAAGCCGGCGGCCGGCATGTGAGGCTCACAATCCGCGGGGCTGTCTCGTCGACACTGGAGGTGAACGGAAGGGGGCCACATGGAACCGGTGATGACCGAGCGGCGCAGGTTGACGGACCTCGCGTACCGCCTGCTGGGATCGCTCGCGGACGCCGAGGACGTGGTCCAGGAGACCTACGCACGCTGGTACACCTTGAGCGAACACCAACAGGAGTCCATCCAGAACCCGGCGGCGTGGCTCACGACCGTCGCCGGACGGATCTGCCTGGACCTGCTCGGGTCGGCGCGGATGCGGCGCGAGCGATACGTCGGGGAGTGGATTCCCGAGCCGCTGCCCGGCCGTCCACAGTGGATCGGCGGGCGGCCCGACGGCGCCGCGCCCGACCCGGCCGAGCGGGTCACCCTCGACGAGTCGGTCAGCATGGCGTTCCTCGTGGTGCTGGAGGCGATGACGCCCGCGGAGCGGGTCGCGTTCGTGCTGCACGACGTGTTCCAGTACCCGTTCGCGGAGGTCGCCGGGATCGTCGGCCGCAGCCCGGCGGCGTGCCGGCAGCTCGCGTCGTCCGCCCGCCGGCGCATCCGCGAGCACCGCGAGGCCGCACCGCCGGCGGGCGACCGCGCCGGCGTGGTGCGGGCGTTCCGGCGGGCGTGGGAGGCCGCGGACGTCGACGCGCTCATCGGCCTGCTCGACCCGGCGGTCACCGCGACCGGCGACGGCGGCGGCCTCGTCAACGCGGCACCGCGCCCCGTCGTGGGGGCAGTGGAGGTGGCCCGGTTCTTCGCGGTCCGCACCGGGTTCCGGCTCGCCGAACGGACCGTCAACGGCCAGCCCGGCCTGGTCGCCGAGGTCGACGGCGCGGTCGCGGCGGTCCTGGCGTTCGACGTGACGGGGGACCGGGTCCGGCACATCTGGGCGGTGCTCAACCCCGAGAAGCTCCGGCACTGGACTGTCCGGACGCCGTGAAAGCTTGTACGCCCGGCGTTCACGGACCCGTCAACCTCCGCCCCGCCTCGCGCCGCCTGACGTTGGCAACGTGCCCGGCATGTCCATGTCTCGATGGTCGGCCGCCGCGATCGCGGCCGGCCTTCTCCTTCCACTGGCGGTGGCCACGCCCGCGGCGGCACACCGCAAGGCGTCCTTCGACATCCAGGCCCACCGCGGCGGCCTCGGCCTGCGCAGCGAGAGCACGCTGAGCTCGTTCGGCAACGCGCTGCGGCTCGGCGTCACCACCCTCGAACTCGACATCCAGATCACCGCCGACGGCCAGGCCGTCGTCACCCACGACCGTCGCGTCAGCGGCGCCAAGTGCCTCGACACCGCGCCGGTCGCCGCGGGCGATCCCGTGTTCCCGTACGTCGGGAAATTCATCAAGGACCTGACCCTCGAGCAGGTCCGCACGCTCGACTGCGGCAGCAAGGGCCTGCCCGAGCACCCGGGTCAGCTGCTCACCCCCGGCTCGCGGATGCCGCTGCTGCACGAGGTGTTCGACCTCGTCGCCCGCTACGGCAACGACGAGGTCAAGTTCAACCTCGAGACGAAGGTCGAGGCCGGCGCGCCGCAGGAGACCGCGCCGCGCGAGCAGTTCGTCCAGGTCGCCGCGCGCGAGATCCGCGCCGCCGGCCTGCTGCGCCGGGTCACGATCCAGAGCTTCGACTGGGGCGCGCTGCGCCGCTTCCGCGAGGTCGAGCCGCGCCTCGCGCTGGTCGCGCTGACCAACCGCGATTTCCTGCAGACCGGCCAGCCGGGCGCCTCGCCGTGGCTGGGCGGCCTCGACATCGACGACTTCGGCGGCGACCCCATCGCGGCCGTGAAATCCATCGGCGTGACGAGTTTCTCGCCGGTGCACGGCTTCCCGCAGAACGGCAAGGTCACCGACGCAGGCTACCAGCCGTACGTCACGGCGGCGATGGTGCGCCACGCGCACGCCAACGGCATCAAGGTGATCCCGTGGACCGTCGACGACCCGGCCACGATGAACAAGCTCATCGACGACGGGGTCGACGGCATCATCACCGACTACCCGGACCGCCTGCGGACCGTCGCCGCCCAGCGCGGCTTCACGCTGCCGCGCGGTACCAAGTCACCCTTCGACATCCAGGCGCACCGCGGCGGCAAGGCGACCCGGCCGGAGAACACCCTGGCCGCGTTCCGTAACTCGCTGGGCAACGCCGACATCTCCACCCTGGAGCTCGACACCGGCGTCACGAAGGACGGCGTGCTCGTCGTCAGCCACGACCGCTCGCTGAACGGCTCCCACTGCCGCGACACCGCGCCGGTCCGTCCGGGCGACCCGCTGTTCCCGTACATCGGCAAGTCGATCCACGACCTCACCCTCGCCCAGGTGAAGACGGTCGACTGCGGCAACGCCTCGGCGCCCGGCGAGCGGATCCCGACGCTCGACGAGCTCTTCGCCGTCGTCAAGTCCAGCGGCCGCGACGACATCCGGCTCAACATCGAGACGAAGATCAGCCCGACCGTCGCCGACACCGAGCCGTATTGGATTTTCACCATCCGGCTCGTCACCGCGATCTCGAAGGCCGGCCTGGACCGCCGCGTCACCATCCAGTCCTTCGACTGGCGGACCATCCAGCTGTCGCGCGCGCTGAACCCGAGGATCGAGACCGTCGCGCTGGTCTGGCAGTACGGCCCCGCCGAGTGCGCCACTCTCGCCGACGAGTGCTCGCTGCAGGCGGTCTACGGCAACCCGTCGGTGAAGAGCCCGTGGACCGGCACGCTCGACTGGTGGAAGTACCGGGACCTGGGCAAACTGGTGAAGGCGAGCGGCGCGTCGACCGTCTCCGCCAACTGGCAGGTGCACGACCCCGCGCAGGGCACCGTCGTGTCCGACGACTGGTACCTGCGGCAGAACCCGGCCTACTTCCACGGCCCGACCGTCGACGTCCTGCACCGCCGGGACGGGCTGAAGGTCGTGCCGTACACCATCGATGACGAGCCGACGATGGACCGTGCCATCGCCCTCGGCGTCGACGGCATCATCTCCGACGACCCCGGCAAGCTGATCACCGTCGCCAGGCGCGCCGGTCTGCGCTGACGACTCCGTTCGCCGCACCCGTCGCCGGTACTGCCGGCGGCGGGTGCACTTTTTCGCCCCGCGGTGGTCTTCGAGCATGTCGCGTCGTGCGTGATCGCGTTGCCGGACCTGCAGTTATTGACAACAAGCTTTCCAGTAGCTCAGGATGCTGAGAGCGCTCTCACGTCCGCCAACGTGTGGCGTACCGCCAATCGCACCGTCTCCGCTCCTGCTCGAGAAGGGCAACCCTCACCGTGGAGATCCAACAAGAACGCACACCCCGCGGGCTCCGCGGCCGCACCGCGCTGCTCGCCGCCGCCGGCGCGGCAGTGGTGGCCGCCGCATCGATCGCGGCACTGCCCGACGCCGGCGCGTCGGTGCCGCCCACTCCGTCCGGCTGGACCCAGATCTTCGCCGACGACTTCAACGGCGCCGCGAACACCGGTGTCAACACCGGCAACTGGCTCTACGACCTCGGCCACGGGTACCCCGGCGGCGCGGGCAACTGGGGCACCGGCGAGATCGAGAACATGACCAACAGCACCCAGAACGTCTACCTCGACGGTGCCGGCAACCTCGCCATCAGGCCGCTCCGCGACGGCGCCGGCAACTGGACCAGCGGCCGCATCGAGACGCAGCGCACCAACATCGCCGCACCGGCAGGCGGCAAGCTGCGGGTCGAGGCGCGCATCGCGCAGCCCAACGTCAACACCGCCAACGGCGCCGGCTACTGGCCCGCGTTCTGGATGCTGGGCGCGGCGGCGCGCGGCACCGGCGCGACCGGCTGGCCCGGCATCGGCGAGATCGACATCCTGGAGAACATCAACGGCCGGCCCTCCGTCTTCGGCGCCCTGCACTGCGGCACCAACCCCGGCGGCCCGTGCAACGAGACCACCGGCATCGGCAGCGGCGAGCGTCCGTGCGGCGGCTGCAACGGCGGCTACCACACGTATGCCATCGAGCAGGACCGCAGCACGTCGCCGGAGCAGATCCGCTGGTACCTGGACGGCAACAACTTCTTCACCATCAACGCCAACCAGGTCGACGCGACCACCTGGAACAACGCGACCCACCACGGCTTCTTCATCATCCTCAACGTGGCGATCGGCGGCGGCTTCCCGGCCGCGTTCGGCGGCGGCCCCTACGCCTCCACCGTGTCCGGCGCCCCGATGATGGTCGACTACGTCGCGGCGTACACGGCCGGTGGCGGTGGCGGTGGCGGCACCACGCCGCCCCCGACCGGCGGCAAGGCCGTGAAGGGTCCCGGCGGCCTCTGCCTGGACGTCCGCTCCTCCAACAGCGCCAACGGCACGCCCGTCCAGCTCTGGGGCTGCAACGGCACCGGTGCGCAGCAGTGGACGTACGTCGAGGCGGGCAGCACCCTCCGCGCGTTCGGCAAGTGCCTCGACATCCCGGGCGGCTCCACCGCCAACGGCGCCAAGCTCCAGATCTGGGACTGCAACAGCACCGGGGCCCAGGTCTTCATCCACCGCGCCGACAACACCTACTACAACCCGCAGTCCAACAAGTGCCTCGACGACCCCAACGGCTCGACGACCCAGGGAATCCAGATGCAGATCTGGGACTGCAACGGCAGCGGCGCCCAGAAGTTCAGCCTGCCGCAGTAACACCCGCACAACGACACACCCTTGGGCCGGCCCTGCCACAGGCGCCGGCCCAAGGCCGTCCTTCAGGGCGCCCCACGCCGACAGCCACCTGAGCCGGGACACCCGCACACGCCACGGCACTCCGACCGTCCTCGACGCCGTGCCCCTCCGGCGGCATCACCGCGAGCCCATGCCGAACCTTCCGCCCCCACCCGACGCCGACCACGGCCCGCCCGTGCTGGACCTCCGGGCCCCAGCCACCCAGCACCACCGTGCACACCGGTGCCGACCCCCCAGGCCCCAGCCACCGGCGTCACCACGAGCGCGCCCATGCCGGACCTTGCGGCGCCCCCGACCGCGGCCTGCCCCGCACGCTGCCCTCGGTGCCGCCGCGGCCTGCTCCGCCACGCTGCCCTCGGTGCCGCCGTGGCCGCACATCCCCTGCAGGGTGGTCCCGACCTCCTCGCCGCACAGCCTCGATCCCGCGCCGCGCCGCCTCGACCAGGTCGGTTCCCGCGTCGCCTCGACCAGGACGGTCCCGTGCCGCATTGACCAGGTGGCTCTCGTGCCGCCTCAATCAGGCCGGTCCCGCGCCAAGGGTGCCCCGTCGTAGCAGCCGCGCTGCCACGAGCCATCCGATCGCTGCTGTCCCGGCCTCCAGCAGCGGCCCCTTCTGACAGCGCGCCCGGCTATCGCCGACACCGACCCTGTGCGAGGCCGGCGCGAGCGCTCGGCCCCGATGCCCTGCGGTTTGTCAGGGCACAGGTGGGAAATCGACGGTGATGTGGAGCCCTCCTTCCGGCCCGGGGCACGCGGCGAGCGAAGCGTGATGCGCCTGCGCGATGGCGGCGACGATGGCCAGCCCGAGCCCGTGGCCACCCGTGTCGTCGGTGCGGTCGGTGCCGTGGCGCTGAAACGGCTGGAACAGCCGCCCGATCTCCGCGGCGGGGATCGGCGGCCCGGTGTTGCCGACGGTCAGCCGTCCCGTGGGGGACGTGGCGACCTCGACGGTCCCATCCAGGACGTTGTGCCGCAGCGCGTTGCCGACCAGGTTCGTCACGAGGCTCGCGGCCAGGCGCGGGTCGCCGAGCACCGGCGCGGCGGCGAGCACGGTGTGGACGCGCACGCCGCGCCGCTCGGCCTCCGCCCCGTGGCCGAGGACGACGGTCCGCGTCACGTCGGCGAGGTCGAACCGCTCCCAGCGGTCGATCGGCTGATAGCCCGTCGCCAGCGTGAGCAGCGCGTCGATCAGGCGCTCCTGCTGCTCGCCGAGCTCCAGCAGCTCGTGGCAGGCCGATCGGAGCGTCTCGTCGGTGGCGTGCGGGTCGGTGAGCGTCAGCTGCAGCATGGTCCGCTGCACGGTGAGCGGCGTGCGCAGCTCGTGGGAGGCGTTGGCGATGAACTGCCGCTGCGCCGTGAACGACGCGTGCAGCCGTCGCAGCAGATCGTCGAGCGTGTCGGCCAGCTCCGCGAACTCCTGGTATGCGGCCGGCACGCGCATCCGCGCAGCGAGGGTGTCCGCGGACATCGCGCGGGCCGAAGACGTGATCACCTGGAGGGGGCGCACCGCCCGCCCGGCGATCCACCAGCCCAGCACGACGGACAGCGCGGCGATGAAGACCAGCGCGACGGCGGAGTAGCGCAGCAGCTCACCGAGGTTGCTGGTGGCCTGGGCGCCGCCGCTCCCGTCGACGGGGGTGGTGTGGCCGGTGCTGATCAGTGGCAGGTTGACGAACGCCAGCAGCAGCACGCCGCAGCCGAAGGCGAACGCCGCGTGCAGCAGCGCGAGGCGGGTGCGCAACCGGCGGCGCGGCGCTGGGCCGGTCATCGCTCGCCGATCCGATAGCCGCCCTCGCGGACGGTATGGATGGCGGGTGGCTGGCCGAGCTTGCCGCGCAGCCGGGCGATCGTTGTCTTCACGGTGGTGGTGAACGGGTCGGTCGCGTCGTCCCAGACCCGCTCGAGAAGCTCCTCGGCGGACACGACGCGGCCGCCGGCGGCCAGCAGATGCGACAGCACCGCGAACTCCTTCGGGCTGAGATCCAGCCGCCGGCCGGCCCGCGACGCGACCCGCCGGTTGGGGTCGAGTGTCAGGTCACCGTTGTCCAGCACCGGAGGCAGCGCCGGCGCGCTGCGGCGGCCCAGCGCCCGGACGCGCGCGACCAGCTCGGCGAAGTCGAACGGCTTGGGCAGATAGTCGTCGGCGCCCAGGCCGAGCCCTTCGACCCGGTCACGGACGGTGCCGGCCGCGGTGAGCATGAGCACGCGGGTGCCCGCCCCGCCGGCCACCGTGCGCCGGCACACCTCGTCGCCGTCCAGGCCGGGCAGGTCGCGGTCCAGGACCATGACGTCATAACGGGTGGCGGCCAGCTGCTCCAGCGCGGCGTGACCGTCGAGGGCGGTGTCGACGGCCATCGCCTCGCGGCGCAGACCGGACGCGATCAACGCGTTCAGCGTCCGATGATCCTCGACCACCAGCACTCGCATGACCACACCTCCATGCAGCAAGAGCGACGCCGACCACGATGCCACGCGGGAGGTGACAGCCCGGTGACAGCGATCGACACCGTCCTGTCACCCCCGCCGGCGTACAACCGAAGCCATGACACAAGTCACCAGGCTGCTGCGGTCGGAATGGACCAAGTTCCGCACCGTGCCCGGCTGGGTGCGCGCCGCCGCGGCCGCCGCCCTGATGATCGTGCTGTTCCCGCTCACGGGTCTGGCCGGCGGGGCACCCGAGCAGCGCACGACGGTGCCCATCGGGCCGCACGGCGAACCCGTCAGCGACGCCTACTTCTTCGTGCACCGCCCGCTGTTCGGCGATGGCAGCATCACCGTCGCGGTCACCGCCCCCTCGTCCACCAGCCCATGGGCGAAGGCGGGACTGATCGTCAGCGCGGGAGCCGAGCCCGGCGCCCGCTATGCGGCCATCATGATGACGGCGGCTCATGGTGTACGGATGCAGCACGACTACCTGCACGACCGCGCCGCTACGGCAGGCGGCTGGCTGCGCCTGACCCGATCCGGCGACACGGTCACCGGTGAGGTCTCCGCCGACGGCGCGAGCTGGAGCGAGGTCGACTCGGTGCGGCTGGCGGGACTGTCCGGCACCGTGCAGGTGGGCCTGTTCGTGGCCTGCCCGCCACTGGTCGACGGTATCGGCACCGCCGGCAACACGGCCACCGCCACGTTCAGCGACCCGCAACTGGCGGGCGCCTGGCCTGCCGCCGACTGGACCGGTGACCAGCGAGGAGCGGGCACGGCCACGTTCGCGGGCTATCCGTCCGGCACGTCCGGCGGGTTCACCGCGTCCGGCGACGGCTTCACCGTGACCGGCGCCGGCGACCTCGGCCCGGCGCCCCGCAGCGAGGTGCCCGTCGGTGCCACCGCGGCCGACCTGCTCTTCGGCACGTTCCCGGCACTGGTCGTCATCGTCGTGGTGGCCACCCAGATGATCACGACCGAGTTCCGGACCGGGCTGATCCGCACCACCTTCAGCGCGAGCCCACACCGGGTGCGTCTGCTGGCGGCCAAGGCGACCGTGCTCGCCGGCGTCACGTTCACCGTCTGCCTCGCCGCGACGGTCATCGCGGTGCCACTGTGGCTGCGGGTGGTCCGCGGCCTCGGTCTCACCGTGTTCCCGGCGACGGACGGCACCCTGCTGCGGGCCGAGGCCGGCACCGCCGCGCTGCTCGCCGTCACCGCCGTCTTCGCGCTCGCCGTCGGGACGGTCGTGCGGCGCGGCGCCACCGCGGTGACCGCCGTCGTGGTCGCCACCGTGCTGCCCCACCTGCTGGCGCGGACGCCGTTCCTGCCGCCACCCATGGCCGAGTGGCTGGCGACGTTCACCCCCGCGGCGGCCCTGGCCGTCCAGCAGACCCTGACCCGCTACTCCCAGGTCGACAGCGTGTACACCCCCGCCACCGGTTACTACCCGCTGTCCCCGTGGGCCGGCCTCGCTGTCCTGTGCGCGTACACGGCGCTGACCTTCGCCTTAGCCACCGTCCTCCTGCGCAGGAGAGATGCATGAGGCGCCGCCGCAGGAGTGAGCGTGAGGCGTCGCGTGGTTGCGGGTGTCTTCGCGTCAGACGGCTCCGGCCGCGTTCAGCTCGGCGATCTCCTCCTGTGTGTAGCCGAGCTCGGTGAGCACCTCTTCCGTGTCGGCGCCCTTGGGACGGCCGGTGAAGCGGATGCGTCCGGGTGTGTGCGACATCCGCCACATGACGTTGTGCATGAGCATCGGTCCGAGTTCGGGGTCCTCGACCTGCGTGATCATTTCGGTCTCGCGTATGTGTGGGTCGTGGGCGATGTCGGCGGCGGAGTAGACGGAGGCGAGCGCGGCACCGGCCTGCTCGAAGGCCGCGAGGACCTCGTCGCGGTTGTACTTGCGGACCCAGGTGCCGACGTATTCGTCGAGTTCGTCGGCGTGTTCGGCGCGTGTGTGCCCGGCTGCGAACCACGGCTCGTCGACGACCTCCGGGTGGCCGACGAGGTGCATGACCCGCTCGGCGATCGCCTGGGCGGATGTCGAGACGGCCACCCAGTGGTCGTCCTTCGTGAGGTAGGTGTTGCGGGGGGCGTTGTTCGTCGAGCGGTTGCCGTGCCGTTGTTCGACGACGCCGAGCTGGTCGTAGACGGTGACACCGGGGCCGACCGCGGTGAGGATCGGCTCGATGAGGCTGAGGTCGATGACCTGGCCGGCGCCGTTGCGTGCGTCCCGGTGGTAGAGGGCCATGACGGCGGCGGAGGAGGCGGCGATGCCCGCGATGCTGTCGGCCAGGCCGAAGGCGGGCAGCATCGGAGGGCCGTCGGCCTCGCCGGTGAGGTGGGCGAAGCCGCTCATCGCCTCCGCCAGGGTCCCGAACCCGGGACGTGAGGCGTAGGGGCCGTTCTGGCCGAAACCGGTGATCCGCACGATGATGAGTCCGGGGTTGAGGGCGTGCAACGCCTCGGGCGACAGCCCCCAGCGCTCAAGCGTCCCCGGACGGAAGTTCTCGACGAGCACGTCCGCCTCGCACACGAGGCGTTTGAGCACCTCGGCACCGGCGGGCACCTTCAGGTTCAGCGTGACGGCCCGCTTGTTGCGGGACACTTCCTTCCACCACAGCGGGACCCCATCCTTGGACGGTCCGTGACCTCGTAGCGCGTCGCCCTTGGTCGGATGTTCCAGCTTGATGACCTCGGCTCCGTAGTCGCCGAGGATCTGGCAGCACAGCGGGCCTGCCAGGATCGTGGACGCGTCGATGACCCTGACGCCACGCAACGAATCCTGAGACATGTCCCTCCTTGGTTCCGATCAGTGGAACGTCGTTCCGAACCAAAGCTAGGTTCGATGTCGCTTGGAGTCAATCGCCTCGCCCCGAGGTTGTCGGGAGCGCAGTGCTGACGCTGGTGTCGTACCGCGAAAGAGACACTTTCCACAGGGCGCAATGGTGTTCCGCTCTACGGGTTTCTCGGCTAGTCTCCGTGACTACATCAGCGGGACCGGAGGTGCAGGGCGCCTTCAATGCCCGACCGGAAACGGAGGACAGGGTTCACGTGCCGGATGACGTGTTGATCGAAGCCGTGGCACAGGGCGTGCGCGTCTTCGACCTGGGGCGGGTCCTCTTCGTGGGGATGCCCCAGTCTCCCAACCACCCCCACTACTGGCACGCGCTGCCGCGCCGGCACGGCGACATGGTGCGGGCGGACGGCGGCTCGGCCTCGAACGACATCATCACCATGGGCACGCACGTCGGCACGCACATCGACGCCCTCTCCCACGTGTCGCAGGACGGCCGCCTCTTCGACGGCTCGGACGCCTATGAGGCTTCCTCAGGCGGCCGCTTCATCGAGCTCGGGGCGCACACCATCCCCGCCATGGTGCGTCGTGGCGTCCTCCTCGACGTGCCGGCGGCTCTCGGCACCCCTGAGGGATGCCCTCCCGGCTACGAGATCACGCCCGACGACCTCGAGGTCACCCTCGAACGTCAGGGCGGGTCCATCGCGGCCGGTGACGTGGTCCTGATCCGCAGCGGCTGGGGCAGGCACTTCGACAACCCCGACCGCTCGGTCTTCATCGGCGGCGAATCCGGCGTTCCCGGTGTCGGCGAGGCCGGCGCGCGCTGGCTCGCGGATCGGGGCGTCGTCGCCGCGGGCGCCGACACCATCGCCTTCGAGTGCCTCCCGCCGGGCGCGGGACACAGCGTCCTGCCTGCTCACCGTGTACTGCTCGTCGATGCCGGCATCTACATCATGGAAACCCTCGACCTCGAGGAGCTCGCCGCCCAGCGCGTGCATGAGTTCGTCTTCGTCGCCTCGCCGCTCAAGTTCTACGGCGCGACCGGATCGCCGGTCCGTCCCCTGGCGGTGACGAGCGGTGCATGACGCGACCCTCGCCCAGGCGATCGCGCGGTTCGCCGCCCGGGCCCGCTACGAGGACCTGCCCCTGGCGGTCACGGCCAGCGTGCGGCAGCGGGTTCTGGACACGCTCGGCATCTGCATCGCGGCGCAGAGCCTCGACAGCAGTCAGGCCGTCATCGACTACGTCGCCGAGCAGGGCGGTGCCCCGCAGGCGCGCGCGATCGGAGTGCCGCACCGGGTCCCCGCCGCGCTCGCCGCCTTCGGCAACGGGGTGCTCGCCCACTCCCTCGACTATGACGACACACATCTGCCTTCGGTGCTGCATCCGAGCGCGACCATCGTGCCCAGCGTGCTCGCCGCCGCCGAGCGCGCGGGCACCGACGGGCGCACGGCGGTCACGGCGATCGCCGTGGGTCTCGAGGTCTGCGTCCGCATCGGCATGGCCGGCTACGACCGGCAGGCCGGCAACTCGGTGTTCTTCGAGCACGGGCAGCACGCGACCTCGATCTGCGGCGCCCTCGGTGCCGCGGTGGCCGTGGGGGTCGTCCTCGGCCAGGACGAGGCGCAGCTGACGAGCTCCCTCGGCGTCGCGGCGTCCATGGCCGCCGGCATCATCGAGGCCAACCGGACCGGTGGCAACGTCAAGCGGCTGCACTGCGGCTGGGCCGCGCACTCCGCCGTGACGGCGGCCGACCTCGTCAGCCGGGGCATCACGGGTCCGCCGACCGTGCTCGAAGGGCGTTTCGGGTTCTTCGAGGCGTTCCTGCGCGGCGAGTTCGACCCCGCCGCCATCCTTGAGGGCCTGGGAACCGAGTGGGAGGTGCCCAGGATCTTCTTCAAGCCGTACCCCGCCAACCACTTCACCCACGCCGCCATCGACGCCGCCACCGCGCTGCGGCGCAGGGGCGTGGACCACCGTGCGGTGCGCAGCCTCACCCTCGGTGTCCCGGCGCCGGTCATCAGGACGATCGGCGAGCCGATCGACGGCAAGCGCCGCCCGGCCACGGGCTATCAGGCCCAGTTCTCCGGCCCGTACGCCGTCGCCGTCGGCCTGCTCGGCGGGGGAGGCGGCCTCGGGGTCGGCCTCGACGACTACACCGACGAACTCGCGGCCGCCCCCATGCGCCGGGAGATCATGGACAAGGTCAGCGTCGTCGCCGACGACGAGTGCACCCGGATCTTCCCGGACCAGTTCCCCGCGGTCCTCACCGCCGAGCTCGTCGACGGCTCGGCCGTGACCGAGCGGGTCCTCGTCAACCGCGGAGGTCCGCAGCACCCGCTCTCCGACGACGAGGTCGAGCTCAAGTTCCGCGACAACGCGGGGCGGCACCTTCCCGAGACAGCGGTGGCGCGGATCGCGGCGCGCGTGCTGGCTCTCGACGAACTGAGCGACGTCGGCGTCGCCCTCTCCGCCCTCGACGACGTGGCGGCCATCGAGTACTCCGTCACCACTACCGCGCAGGAAGGCGACCTATGAACTACGACCTCATCGTCCGCGACGTTCGCCTCGTCACCCATGAGTCGCCCCAGACCGTGCTCACCGACATCGCCGTGACGGACGGGCGGGTGGCCGCCATCGGCCACCTCGGCGACGCCACCGCCACGACGACGGTCGACGGTGGCGGCAAGCTCGCGCTGCCCGGCGTCGTCGACGCCCACCAGCACTGGGGCATCTACAACCCGCTCGAGATCGACACGGAGACCGAGTCGAAGGCGGCGGCCCAGGGCGGTGTGACGACGGGCCTCAACTACATGCGCACCGGGCAGTACTACCTCAACAAGGGCGGCGCGTACCGTGACGTGTTCCCCGAGGTGCTCGAGCGCAGCCAGGGCCGGGCGTACATCGACTACGCCTTCCACCTCGCGCCGATGTCCAAGGAGCAGATCGGCGAGATCCCCGAGCTCATCAAGGAGCACGGCGTCACGTCGTTCAAGATCTTCATGTTCTACGGTGGCCACGGCCTGCACGGCCGGTCCGCGGACCAGAGCTCGTTCCTCATGACCCCCGAGGGCGAGCGCTACGACCTCGCGCACTTCGAGTTCGTCATGCGCGGCATCCAGGCGGCCCGGGAGGCCGAGCCGCAGATCGCGGACTCCATCTCCCTCAGCATGCACTGCGAGACCGCCGAGATCATGTCGGCCTACACCGCGATGGTCGAGCAGGAGGGGCGGCTCACCGGGCTCGAGGCGTACTCCGCCTCCCGGCCTCCGCACTCCGAGGGCCTGGCCATCTCCATCGCCTCCTACCTCGCCCACGAGACGCGGCTGGCGAACATCAACCTGCTGCACCTGAGCGGACGCAAGGCGGTCGAGGCGGCCCTGCTCATGGCGAAAACCTTCCCGCACATCGACTTCCGCCGCGAGGTCACCATCGGCCACCTCATCGCCGACTACCACAGCGCGTCGGGCATCGGCGGCAAGGTCAACCCCCCGCTCCGCTCGCGTGACGATGTCGAGGGGCTGTGGGAGCACGTCCTCGCCGGCGAGATCGACTGGGTCGTCAGCGACCACGCCTGCTGCCGCGACGAGATGAAGTTCGGCGAGGAGCGCGACAACGTCTTCGTGGCCAAGTCCGGCTTCGGCGGAGCGGAGTACCTCCTGCCGGCGCTCATCACCGAAGGTCGCAAGCGGGGCCTCGGCCTGGACCGGATCGCCGCCCTGACCTCGTGGAACCCGGCACAGCGCTACGGGCTCTCCGGTCGCAAGGGCGTCGTCAAGGTGGGGCACGACGCCGACTTCTGCCTCGTCGACGACTCGCGGTCCTGGGTCGTGCGCGCCGAGGACTCCCTCTCGACGCAGGAGTACACGCCGTTCGAGGGGTTCGAGCTGTCCGCCGCCGTGACCGACACGTTCGTGCGCGGCCACCACGTCCTGGCCGATGGGGTGATCCAGGGCGAGCCCCGCGGTCAGTACCAGCGGCGTCCGTTGACCACCGAGTAGGCAGCCCGCGACAACCGGCCGCCGACGCGAGAGGAGGACGGCGTGGATCCCTTCAAGGCACACAGTCCCGCACCCGAGCTCACCGCACTCTACGTGCCGGCGGACCGTCCGGACCGGCACGACAAGGCCCTCGCGACGATCGCCGACGTCGTCATCGTCGACCTGGAGGACGCCGTCGCTCCCAGCCGCAAGGACGCGGCGCGGCGCGAGGTCGTCGACCTGCTGCGGCGCCGGTCGTCGCTGCCCGGCACCGCGCGCCTGTGCGTCCGGGTCAACCCGGTGAGCAGTCCGTGGGGCCGGGCCGACCTCGAGGCGCTCGCGGAGGTCCTTGCCGACGTCACCGTGCACTCGGTCCGGCTGCCCAAGGTCGAGTCGGCCCAGGACGTCGACTCGGTGCGGGCCTGCTTCGAGCGGGACGTGCCGGTGTCGGTCCTCGTCGAGACGGCCGTCGGCGTCGAGCGGCTCGGGCAGATCGCCGCGGCGCACGGGGTGGCGTCGGTCGCGCTGGGCGAGGCGGACCTGCGCTCGGATCTGCGGCTGACCGGGGACGGTGGGCTGGACTGGGTGCGCTCGCGACTCGTCGTCGCCGCCCGCGCCGCGGGGCTGCCGCCGCCGATGATGTCGGTCCACCCCCGGCTGAACGACGACGAAGGTCTGCTCCGATCCTGCGCGGCCGGGCGTGCCGCCGGGTTTCTCGGGCGCACCGCCGTCCACCCGCGGCAACTGCCGCTGATCGTGGAGGGCTTCGCACCCGAGCCGGCGCAGGTCGAGAAGGCCGAGAGTCTGCTCGCGGCGCTCGCCCAGGGCCAGCAGGTCGCGGCGGGTGTCGTCGTCCTGCCCGACGGTCAGATGGCCGACGCCGCCATGGCCGCGGCAGCCGAGCACGTCGTCGCCGTGCACCAGCGAGTTCAGGTGCTGCGGCAGATGTACAGCGCGGCGCCGGCGTGAGACGGAGCAACAGGTAACTGACAGGTGTCGTGCCGACGGGGCGGCTGCGGCCGGGGAGCACGGCGTTGACGGACAGGAGGCCGCACGATGCGCATGGACGGGTTCCTTCTCGGGCCTGGCCCCGCGGGCCGCTGTGACGACTACCGGGTGGGTGGCGCCGTCGTGCACCGTACCGACGCCGGTTGGCGCATGTGGTACTACTGCCGCGACCGCGCCTACGACCGCCCGGCACCGGGCACGCTGGGGTCGGGGCGGATCGCGTTGGCCACCTCTCCCGACGGCATCGGGTGGGAGAGGTTCGACGGCCCTGAAGAGCTCGGCTCGGTGTTCGCCCCGAGCAGCGACCCGGCAGGCTTCGACGCCTCCCACGTCGGGCTCACCGATGTCACCTTCGACGGGCGGCTCTGGCACCTGTGGTACTTCGGCGGCGACCTGACCGTTCGGGCGAGCCAGACACGGCTCGGGGCGGTGACGGGGCTCGGGATGCGCCCGGGGCACGCGATCAGCCCCGACGGGGTGACCTGGACCCGCGTCCCCGGCCCGGCCACCGGCGGGGCCCTGCTCGACTACGACCCGGACCGGCTCTACCGCGCGTGGCCGAACGCCTTCGGTGACCCCGACGGGACGATCTTCGTCCAGACCACCTCACCGACCCTGGACCTCGGCGTGTTCCACACGGACACCTTCGTGTCCACCGACGGGGTCGTCCTGACCGGCGTGGGGCCGCTCGTCTGGGCCGACGGCGAGCGGCCCTGGGACTCGCACGGCATAGTGACGCGGCAGGTGCTCGAGAACCCGTTCGGCGAGGGTCGCCGCTGGCTCATGCTCTACACCGGGCTCGACGAGCGCCATGGCCGCTCGGTCGCGACCGCCGACTCCGACGACGGCCGGCACTGGCACCACCAGTCCGACGGCCCGGTGCTGACGGCGGGGGAGCCCGGCGCGTGGGACAGCCTCGGCGCGGCGGCGACCAGGCTGGTCCCGGTCGAGGACCGGCTGCATCTGTACTACTACGGCTTCAGCTCACTCGCCGACGACGACTCCCCCCGAGGGATCGGCCTCGCGATCGCCCACCGCCGGCCGGGGTCGCCGTTCCGACGCGTCACGACCCCCGACGACCAGTACTGACGCAAGCGACCCCGACGACCGGTACTGACGCAAGCGACCCCCGACGACCGGTACTGACGCAAGCGACCTTCGATGACCAGTATTGACGCTCCCGAAGGAGGAGAACGAGATGGCGGACGTCAACCTGCTCGTGGCCGGTGCGGGCGGCGGCATCGTCGCGGCGCTGCGGGCCCAGGAGCTCGGCCTCTCGGTCGCGGTGATCGACGCGAACGAGCACTTCCTGCTGGCGAACAACACGGCAATGTCGACGGCCATGATTCCGGGTGCCGGATCGCTGTTCCAACTTGACGCAGGAGTCGAGGACTCGCCGGAGATCTTCGCCGAGGATGTCCGGCACAAGACCAAGGGTCGCGCCAACCCGGTCGTGACCGACGCGCTGAGCCGGATCTCGGCCCCGCTCGTCGAGTGGCTGGCCGGCTCGCTCAAGCTGCCACTCGAGCTCGTCACGGATTTCGAGTACCCCGGGCACACGCGGCACCGTTGCCACACCGTGCCGGGGCGGCACGGCACGATCCTGCTCGGCATGCTCCACCGGGTCGCCCGGGAGCGGGGGATCGACATCGTCGTCCCCGCGCGGCTCGTCGCGGCCCGGCACCAGGACGACGCCCTCGTCGCCGTCACCGAGGCGCCGGACGGGACGACGGAGGAGATCTCCTGCGACGCCCTCGTCCTCGCGACGAACGGCTTCGGGGCCGACGCGGCGCTCGTCGCCGAGCACATCCCGGAGATCGCCGGCGCCGTCTACCACGGCAGCGAGGCCTCGCGCGGCGACGCGCTGAGCATCGGGCGGACGTTCGGTGCGGCCGTCGACTGCCTCGACGCGTACCAGGGCCACGGGGCGCTCTCGCTCAGCAGCATCCTCGTCGGCTGGGCGACGGTGATGCACGGCGGGTTCATCGTCAACAGGAGCGGAGGCCGCTTCGCCGACGAGACCCAGGGCTACTCCGAATTCGCCGCGCTCGAGCTCACGCAGCCGGACCACCGCGCGTTCATCATCTTCGACCAGCGGATCCACGACGCGTGCCTCGCCTTCGAGGACTTCCGTCAGACGAAGGAGTCCGGGGTGCTGCGCCAGGGCAGCACGGCCGCCGAGCTCGCCGGGCGGCTCAGCCTGCCCGCGGACCGGCTCGAGGCCTCGTTCGCGCAGGCCGCCGCCGGGCGCCGCGGCGCGACCGACCCGCACGGGCGCTCCCGATGGGGCGAGGTGGACCTTGCCGCTCCGTTCTACGGGGTCGAGGTGCGTCCCGCGCTCTTCCACACCCAGGGCGGGCTCGCTGTCGACGCGGCGGCCCGCGTCCTCGACGCCGCCGGCGATCCCATCGCGGGGCTCTACGCGGCGGGTGGCGCCGCCGTGGGCATGAGCGGCCGGGGAGCGGACGGCTACCTGGCCGGCAACGGGCTGCTCGCGGCGCTCGGGCTGTCCTTCATCGCAGCCGAGGACGTGGGCCGCCGCCTGGCGGGCCGCTGACCGAACCAAGAGGCCAAGAGGCCGCCGCCTGAACCAAGAGGCCAAGAGGCCGCCGCCTGAACCAAGAGGCCAAGAGGCCGCCGCCTGAACCAAGAGGCCAAGAGGCCGCTGACTGAACCAAGAGGCCGCTGACCGAAACGAAGAGGCCGGTGTTCGTAACAAAGCCGCCGGCAACCGAAACACAGAGGCCGGTGGCCGTGACGAACTGGCCGGACGAGTTGACGCGGACCTCTTGTTCGGCGGATACCTAGATCGCTATGGTGCATTGAATGGAACGCTGTTGCGCATAGTGGAATTGATGACTGGCTCACCCATGGAGGGATGAACGTGAAGACAGGTCTCAAACAGCGCGGCCGAGCCAACTTCAACCTGCTGGCGGACATGGCCGCATGGAGTGGCCGGGAGCTCCAGGCCTCGGCCGAGCGGACGCTGGACAAGCGGCTCGAAGGCGAGACCCTCCCCGAGGGCGACCGCGAGCGGCTGCGTCGCGGCTACGAACTGCTCGACGGCTCCAGATCCTTTGCCTGGGACCGCTTCTACACCCGGCTCATCGCCGAGCGTCAATTCGTAGCGGGCCTGGAAGCGTACGAGGACGGGGCGGCGGAGATCCGGGCGGAGTACGAGGCGAACGCCGGCAAGGGTGGCGTGCTCGAGCTCGACCCGGACGTCGAGATCCCCGAGTACTGGACGACGGAGTTCCACCTCACGCCGGGCGGCTGGGACGGCCACGAGCACATGGGCTTCATCATCCACGACTACGTCTACGACCTGATCTTCGCGACCGGCGGGATCGGCGCCATCAAGCCGGGCAGCCACTTCTCCGACCTGCGCTACGTCACCGCCGTCGAGGGCAACCGCGACCACTACGACAACATCCTCGAGCTCGGCGTCGGGACCGGCCGTTACGCCCTCGCGCTGCAGCACGCCTACCCGGACGCGAAGATCCACGGCATCGACCTCGGCCCGAGCGAGCTGCTGCACGCCAAGCTCGTCGCCGCGCGCAACGGCTTCGAGTGGAACCTGCGCCAAGCCCAGGCCGAGGCCACCGGCTACGACGCGGACACCTTCGACCTCACCACGGCCTTCATCCTCTTCCACGAGATCCCGGCCCCGGCCGCCAAGGCCGTGGTCAAGGAGGCGTTCCGGGTCACCAGGCCCGGCGGGGAGTTCCTCGTCGCCGACGTCGCGCCCTACCGCGAGCACGAGAGCCTCTTCCGCTCGGTGGTGCTCGACTGGGAGACGGACCACCGCAACGAGCCGTTCTGGCGTGGCGCGCTCCTCACCGACCGGAAGGCGCTGCTCGAGTCCGCCGGATTCGTCGACGTCCAGGAGTACGGCGTGGGCGCGGCCAACTACCCGTGGATCACCAAGGGCGTCAAGCCCGCAGCCTGAAACACCACGCTTCCGCCCCGGCGGCGGAACGGCACCGCGCCACCCCCTGAGAGGAAGCCATGGAAGTTCCTAAGTACTTGGAGAAGGCGACGATCGACGATCTCGCCCGGATGATCGAGGGCCTCGCCGAGGAGTTGTGGGTGACCAAGGACCGGCTGTTCGTCCTTGAGGAGGTCCTCGCGGGCAAGGGCACGCTGTCCGACTCGACCGTCGACGAGCACCTGCCGTCGGAGCGGCTGCAGGCCGTGCTCCGGCGGGAGCGGATGCGTCTCATCCAGCGGGTCCTCGGCGCTCCCCAGATGGACCACTGACATGGCCAACCTCGTCGCCCCCGCGCTGCGCTCCTCGCTCGGGCAGGCCCTCGGCCTCGCCGGGCGCACCATCGTCGTCACCGGCGCCAACTCCGGCATCGGGCAGGCCGTGGCCCTCGGCCTCGCCGAGCTCGGCGCCAACGTCCTCGGACTCGCCAGACGCGAGGAGGGACTGGCCGCGGTCGCCGAGCAGGCCGAGCAGGCCGGCATCTCGTTCGCCTACGCCGTCGCCGATGTCACCGACGAGGCCTCCCTCGAGGCGGCCATGGACCGCGCCGTCGAGACCTTCGGCGGCCTGCACGGTGTCGTCGCGAACGCCGGTATCGCCGTCGTCCAGCCCGCGCTCGAGGTCGGCGCCGACGACTTCCGTTCCGTCGTCGACACGAACCTCAACGGCGTGTTCCTCACGGCCCGCAGCGCGGCCAAGAGGATGACCGACGGCGGCTCGATCGTCCTGACCAGCTCGAGCTTCGCCCGCCGCGGTTTCCCGGACTGGTCGAGCTACAACGCGAGCAAGGCCGCCGTGTCGATGCTCGCCGAGACCCTCTCCGTCGAGTGGGCGCCGCGCGGCATCCGGGTCAACGCGATCGGCCCGACCGCGACGCTGACGCCGGTCAACGAGGCACTCTTCGCCGACCCGGACTTCACCGCGGCGGTCGTCGCGGGGATCCCGGCCGGCCGCATCCTCGATGCCCGTGAGCTCATCCTGCCCACCGCGTTCCTGCTCAGCCCCGTCAACGGGATGATCCTCGGCCAGACCCTCATGGTCGACGGCGGCCAGACCCTCTGAAAACGCCTTCCGAGCAGCACAAACCCTGGAGGCCTCGCCCATGACCCACAACAGCCCCCGCGTCGTCCACGACGTGCCCGACGCGTCCTTTCCTGACTGGTACCCGAGCAGCCCGGTCGTCACCGCCGGCCCGTTCGCATTCACCGCCTCGATGAGCGCCACCGACTTCGACAACGGCGGGCTCGCCGAGGCCGCGCAGGTCGAACCGGGCCTGCCGCTGCACAGCGGCCACCCGGTGAAGAAGCAGGTCCGCGAGGTGTACCGCCGCCTCGACTCCGCGCTCACCGTCGCCGGGTCGAGCCTCGAGCAGGGCGTGTGCATCAACCAGTGGCAGCCGACCTTCCACACCGACGGGCACCTGGAGCCGGGGTGGACGCCGCGCTACCAGACCCACTGGGAGGACTGGCGTTTCGTCGCGCACTCGTACATCCAGGGCCGCGACGAGTTCCTCCTGTCCGACCGCCCGGCGAGCTGCCTGCTGCCCGTCGAGCGCCTCGTGGCCACCGACACCCACGTCGAGATCCAGCTCATCTCGTTGCTCGACGGGTCCGGTATCGAGAAGCGCGCCTACGCTCACGACGTCCACAGCCCGCTCGGTGGCTACTCGGTCGGCGTCGAGTCCGGCCCCTACCTGTTCAGCGCGGGCTTCATCCCGACCGACTTCGAGTCCGGCCTGCACCCGAACGCCCGTGTGCCGCAGCACATCTGGTACGGCAACCAGGTCGCCGCGGAGACCGACGAGACGTTGCGGCAGATCCGCATCACGATGGAGGCGGCCGGCGGGGACTGGCGTGACGTCGTCAAGGTCGTCATCTACCTGACGCCCGAGGGCGTCCGGCAACTGCCCGCCATCGACGAGGTCTGGGCCCGGCACTGGCCGACCGAGCCGCCCGCGCGCACCATCGTCCCCGTCTCCGGCATCGGTGGGGTCAAGGGCGGCAACGTCGAGATCTACGTCATCGTCGCGCGTCCCGGGCACGGCGGCGACCGCCACATCATCCGCGCGGACAACGCGCTCGCGCCGATCGGGCACCAGGCCCAGGCCGTGCGCAGCGGCTCCCTGCTGTTCCTGTCCGCTCAGCTCGGACGCACCGCTTCCGGCGCGCCCGGCGGCGCATTCGCCCGCAGCCTGCCGCACACCCGCCGCCACATCGTCGACCAGGTGCGGCGCATCCACGAGGACGTGGCGGCGATCTGCGAGGCGGCCGGCACCTCGATCGAGAACGCGGTCCGTGCCGACCTGTTCCTGTCCGACCTCGAGGACCTGCCGACCGTCTTCCAGGCCTGGCCCGAGCCCTTCACGAACGGGCTGCCCGCGGCCGGGTTCTACGAGGTCCCACGGGACTTCCAGGAGGTGCCGGGCTGCGCCCTCAGCGTCGACCTCATCGTCCACATTCCTGAGCAGTGAGGTTCGCAGGCCCGTGACCGAGACCGCCGCCCGCATCAAGGAGGTCCGCGACGGCATGCGGATCCTGTGGGACGTCACCATCACGATGGACGACGGCCTGCCGCTCGCCGCCGACGTGTTCCTGCCGGAGGAGCCCGGACGCTACCCGGTGCTCCTCAGCTACGGTCCCTACGCCAAGGGGCTGCCCTTCCAGGTGGGCTACCCCACGGCGTGGGAGTCGCTGTCGGGCGACCACCCTGACGTCGCCGCGGGCAGCTCCTGCGCGTACCAGAACTGGGAGGTCGTCGATCCGGAGAAGTGGGTGCCGCACGGTTACGCCATCGTGCGGGTCGACTCCCGGGGCTGCGGCCGCTCGCCCGGCTACATCGACCACTTCTCCGCGCGCGAGACGAAGGACTTCGCCGCGTGCGTCGAGTGGGCGGCGGACCAGCCCTGGTCGACCGGCAAGGTCGGCACCTCGGGCGTGTCCTACTTCGGGATGAACCAGTGGCAGGTCGCGGCGGCACGGCCGCGCGGCCTCGCCGCGGTCTGCATCTGGGAGGGCGCGAGCGACTTCTACCGCGACGCGTCCCACCACGGCGGGATCCTGTCGACGTTCTGGGAGCACTGGTACGACAAGCAGATCAAGGTCGTCCAGTACGGTCTCGGCGACCGCGGCCCGGTCAACCCCATCACCGGCCTCAACGTCTGCGGCGACGAGACGCTCAGCGAGGAGGAGCTCGCCGCGAACCGGTGCGACTTCGGCGCGGTCATCCGCTCCCACCCGCTGCTCGACGAGTGGCACGGCGAGCGCTCCGGCGTGCTGGAGCACATCGAGGTGCCGTTGCTCAGCGCCGGGAACTGGGGCGGCTCCGGGCTGCACCTGCGCGGCAACGTCGAGGGCTTCCTGCGCGCCGGCAGCGCGCAGAAGTGGCTCGAGATGCACGGCCTGGAGCACTGGACGACCTACTACACGGACTACGGGCGGGAGATCCAGCTCGCGTTCTTCGACCACTTCCTCAAGGGCGTCGACAACGGCTGGGACCGGCGCCCGCCCGTGAGCCTGCTCGTCCGCTCACCCGGCGAGGTCTACGAGGAGCGGGTCGCGTCCGCGTGGCCGCTGCCGGAGACGGCGTGGCGGCGTCTCGAGCTCGACCCCGACCTGCTCCAGTTCGTCCAGCAGAGCGACGCTGCACCGGGATCCGTCGAGTTCTCCGGTGGCCGGGAGGTCACCTTCCGGCTGCCGGCGACCGACGCGGACCGTGAGATCACCGGCCCGGTCTCGGCGAAGCTGTTCGTGTCCACCGACTCGGACGACGCCGACGTCTTCCTCACCGTGCGGCTGTTCGACCCCGGCGGCAAGGAGGTCACCTTCGCCGGTGCCGTCGACCCCAACGCGCCGATCAGCATGGGGTGGCTGCGTCTGAGCCATCGCGAGCTCGACGAGGCCGGCTCCACCCCGTGGCGGCCGATCCTCTCGCACTCGCGCACCCTTCCCGTCGAGGCGGGCGAGGTGTACGAGGTCGACGTCGAGGTCTGGCCGACGTGCATCGTCGTCCCCGCCGGCTACACGCTCGCGGTGACCATCGGCGGCCGGGACTACGAGAACCCCGAGCTCGAGGACGCGGTGACGATGTCCAACTTCAAGAACGCCATGAAGGGCTGCGGGCCGTTCCTGCACGACGACCCGGTCGACCGTCCGGAACGGCGGGACGCCGCGCGGGTCCGCGTCCATTGCGGCGGTGACCACCGGTCGAGCGTCCTGCTGCCCTTCCAGGAGCGCTGATCGCCGTGTCCGCGGAGTCCGCCTGCCCCCCGCCGCTGCCCGTGTGGCTGCGGGAGGCCCTCAGGTCCGCCGTCTCGGCCGAGCTCATCGCGGAGGTCGTGGCCGTCGACCTCGACGCGGCGTTCGATCACCTGCGCGACGACGAGGAGTTCGTCGCCGCGCTGACCGCGAGCGTCACGGAGAACGTGCGGACCCTGCACCGGGTCGCCATGGGCGAGGTCGAGCTCGACGAGCTCGACCTCGTGCAGCCCCGGCGCCTCGCCGTCGTCCAGGCCCGGCGGCGCGTCGTGCAGGCATCCCTGCACCTGTCCTACCGCGTCGGGTTCCTCACCATGTGGCGGGACTGGGTGGGCCGCCTCGACGCCGTCGAGGCGGACCCTGCCCGCCGGTGTGAGGGCGCCCGCCTGCTCACCGAGCTCGTCATGGCCTACCAGAACGCGGCGCTGGCCCAGGTGGCCCGCGAGCACATGCTCACCGAGGAGAGCCTGCAGCGGTCGCGGGACCATCTCCGCTTCCGACTCGTCAAGGACCTGCTCAACAGCGACCACGTCCCGGACAAGTTCGAACTGCTCGGACTCGGCTACGACATCGACGCCGACCACATCGCCGTCGCGTCGCGTGCCGATGCCGGCACCGACTGGGTGCGCCGCGTCCAGGCGACCTGTGCCGTGACGGACGTCCTGCACCACACGGAGCCGGACGGCATCCACGTGCGGTTCCTCGCCCGGCGGGCGTGGACCGCCGAGGCGCGGGCGGGGCTGCGCCGGCTGCTGGCCGAGCACGGTGTCGCCGCCGAGGTGAGCGCGCCCGCGCGTGGCCTGGAGGGACTCCGCCACGCCTATGGCCAGTTGGGCCGGCTGCGCCGGATTCGAGGGGCGTTCGCCGGGAAGCATCAGCGCTACCAGCTCGCCCGTGACGGGGTCATCGAGTACGCCGACGTCCGTCTCGAGGCGATCTTCCTCGACGACCTGCCCATCGCGGCGCAGCTCGTCGAGGAGGAACTCGCGACCCTGAGCGGCACCGGCAGCGGGCTCGACGTGCTGCGCGAGACCCTGTGTGTCTGGCTGCGGGAGCGCAACTACGCCGCGACCGCGAGAGCCCTGCACCTGCACGAGAACACCGTGCGCAACCGCGTCCACCGTATCGAGGAGCTGCTCGGTCACGACCTGCAGTCCCGCCATGCCGAACTCATGCTCGCGCTGCGCCTGCACGACCTGCTCGCCGGCCTGAACGAGACGGCTACACCGATCCGCCGCGCGATGTGAGCAGCTCCCGGGCCCGCTCGGTCGCCAGCGTGGTGTAGTGCCCGATCGCCGCCTTGACCGCCGGCAGGTCACGCTGACGGTAGCCGCTGACGATCCGCTGGTGGACGTCGACGAACTGCGAGGAGCTCTTCCGGGTCATCCCGAAGCTGTGCGCCATGATCGTCGGCATGGCCAGCGCCTCGTACTGGGCGATGGCGCGCCGGTTGCCCGAGAGCCCGATGAGGAAGCGGTGGAACCGGTCGTTGGCCTCGAGGTAGGCCTCGAAATCGGTGAACTCGTCGTTGAGGATGAACCGGGACAGCTCGCCGCAGCGCTGGTCGAGGGCGACCAGGTCGTCCTCGGACACGGAGCCGACGGTCAGGTCGGCGACCCCCTGCTCGATGATCGCGCGCGCCTCGAACGCCTCCGCGGCGTCGTCGGCGGTGAACGGGGCGACCCGATGACCGTGCCGCGTCGACATGATGAGCCCTTCACGGCGCAGCGTCGACAGCCCGGCGAGGACGGCGGCCGGCTCGACGTCGAGGCGTCGCGCCAGCTTCGGAACGTCGATGTCGTCGTGCCCGTCGATCTCCCGCGCGAGGATCATGTCGCGCAGCCGCTGGTACACCTGGTTGAAGCGGTCGAGCGTGAGCCCGCCGAACCCGCCGCGGAAGTACGTCAGGGGCAGGCCCTCACGCGCCTGGGCGTCCCGCGCCCGGCCGATGAAGATGCTGTGGCTGCCCGCCTGCACCGTGTCCGACACCTCGCACTCGATCGAGGCCAGAGCGTCGGTGAGGACGGGATTGCCGAGGACTCCTTCGTGGACGCGCACACCGGTGAACTTGTCGTCGCTCGGGCGGGCGAACTGCAGCGCGAGCTGTTCCTGGCCCTCGGCGAGGATGTTGAGGCAGAAGGTGCCCGCCTCGGCGACGGTCCGCTCGGTCGGCACCGAACGGTTGACGCAGACCAGGACCATCGGCGGGTCGAGCGACAGTGACGTGAGCGCACTCACCGTCATGCCGGCCCGTGCCTGGACGCCGCGTGACGTGAGGACGGCGACGCCGGTGGCGAAGCGACCGGCGACATTGCGGAAATGGTCGCGGTCAACGTTTGGCGTCCGAACGACGGTCATGTCCCGAGTCAACCTCCCGCCCCGGCGGCGGGGCAATCACGGCTTCCCACATCCCGGCCCGGTCAGGTTGTGAGAAGCCGTAATTGTTCCGGGGTTGACCAGCGGATTGACTGAGCCGGTGAGACTTGGATACTTCGCGATGCCACTGCACCGCCCCGGACGTCCATGGGCGGAGACGCTCCGCGAGGACCGCGAGGCGGTCATCCTCGCCGACCGGCTCGGATTCCACGACGCCTTCATCGGTGAGCACCTGACGGACACGCTGGAGAACATCACCAACTCGATGCTGTTCCTCGCGACGCTCGTCGGCGACGCTCCCCGGATCAAGCTCGCGACCGGCACGACGAACCTGTCACACCAGCACCCGGCGCTCGTCGCGGCCAACGCGGCGATGTTCGACCACCTGACCGGCGGCCGGCTCATCTTCGGCATCAGCCCCGGGGCGCTGCCGTCGGACGCCGAGGTGCTCGGCATCCTCGACGAGGACCGGGGCGCGATGTTCGCCGACGCCATCGAGGTCATCCTCAAGATCTGGGAGGGTGAGCCGCCCTACGACATCGTGTCCGGGAGCGGTCGCTACAGCGTCTCGACGCGGCGGTCGATGGACCTTCCGCTCGGTGTGGGCGTCCTGCCGAAGCCGCTGCAGAGCCCGCGCCCCGAGGTCGTCGGCACCGTCGTCGCGCCCTTCTCCAAGGGCGTCGTGGAGATGGGCCGCAAGGACTTCCACCCCCTGTCGGCCAACTTCCTGCTGCCGCAGTGGGTGGCCACGCACTGGGACAAGTACGTCGAGGGCAAGGAGGCCGTAGGGGTCAAGGCGGACACGGCCGACTGGCGGATCGCGCGGACGGTCTTCGTCGCCGACACCGAGCAGGCGGCCCGCGCCTACGGGCGGGACGACCGGAACAGCCCCTACCGGTTCTACTACGAGCAGATGCTGCGCAAGATGACCAAGCTCGGGCGGCTGGGCCTGTTCAAGCGCGACCGCAGCGAGCCGGACGAGGCGATCACCCTTGACCGGGTCCTCGACGACCTCGTCATCTGCGGCACGCCCGAGCAGGTGGCCGAGCAGCTCGTCGCCTTCGAGCAGCAGACCGGACCCTTCGGGGAGCTCGTCTACGCCGGCCTCGACTGGGTCGACGAGGGGCTCGCCCGCCGGTCGATGGAGCTCATGGCGACCGAGGTCATGCCCCAGGTCGAGAGGTACGGCAGCGGTGCGTGACCGGATGCCGCAGTTGCCGGCGACGGCACTGACGCCGGCACAACAGGAGGCCGTCGCGGCGATCACCGCCGGCCCCCGGGGTGCGCTCTTCGGGCCGTTCGTCCCTCTCCTGCGCAGCCCCGGCGCCATGGTTCGGCTGCAGGAGGTCGGCGCCCACCTCCGGTTCGGGTCCGCCCTGCCCAAGGCGGTGCTCGAGCTGGCCGTCCTTCAGGTGGCTCGCGCCCGCAACCAGGTCTTCGAGTGGGGCTACCACTGCCAGCTCGCCCTCGACGCGGGCGTCCCCCGGGAGGTCGTGGAGGACATCGCGGCCGGCCGGGAGCCGGGTCCGCTGGCGGAGCCGCTGGCGACGGGCTACGCGGTCGTCGCCGACGTCCTCGCCGGCAACGACATCCCCGACGAGCGCTACGACCGGGCGCTCGACGTGCTCGGCGAGGAGGGGCTCATCGACGTCATCGTCTGCGCGGGCTACTACACGACCCTCGCCATGGTGATGAACGCGACCCGGACCGACGCCGGCGCGCTCAGCCCGCCCGTCGAGATGAGCCTGTCGTGAGCGGGGTGGCCGTCCGCGGCCGCACCCTGCGGGAGGGCCAGGGCCCGACCGTCGTGCTGCTGCACCCGCTCGGCGCGGGCGCCGACTTCTGGCAACCGGCCGCCGCCTCCCTCGACGGCCTCGGCGTGTACTCCGTCGACCTTCCGGGGCACGGCGGCTGCCCGGTCCCCGACGACCCCTACGGCACGGCGGACGTCGCGGCCGCGCTCGCGACGCACCTGCGCGGCCTCGGCCACGAGAGCGTGCACGTGGTGGGGCTGTCCCTCGGCGGCCTCGTCGCCCTCGAGCTCGGGGCGCACGACCCCGGCCTCGTCTCAAGCCTCGTCGTGGCGGCCACCGTCCCGTCCTACCCGGAGGACTGGCGCGAGAAGTGGCGGGCCCGGGCCGCCGACGCCGGACGCCTGGGCGTGACCCCGTTCGTCGAGCCCACGCTGCAGCTGTGGCTCACCCCCGCCGCCCTCGCCGCCGACGGGCCCGAGGTCGCCTACGTGAAGCGCACCCTCGGCGGCACCGACCCGCGCGGCTACGCCCTCGCGTGCCTGGCCCTTGCCGATGCCGACGTCACCCCGCGGCTCGGCACGATCACGGCGCCGACCCTGCTCGTCGACGGCGAGCTCGACGCGCCGCTGTTCCACGACGGCGCCGCCCGCCTCGCCCGGTCGATCCCCGGCGCCCGCCGCGCCGTCATTGCCGGGGCGCGGCACGCCAGCGCCCTCGAGTTCGCCGAGCCCTTCGCGCGGCTCGTACGGGACTGGGCGCGACCCGGGAATGACGGCCCGGACGAAGGGAGCCGGTCATGAACGCGACCGGTCGACCAGTCGTCGGCTTCGTCGGGCTCGGGGTCATGGGCTCCGCCATGGCGGGCAACGTCCTTGCCCGCGGGGCGTTCGAGGTCCACGGCTACGACATCGACGCAGACCGGCGCCGCGCGTTCACCGACGCCGGGGGCGTGGTGCACGACGACCTCGCCTCGCTCGTCGCCGCCGGCGACCTCGTGCTCACCTCACTGCCGAGCGCCGCGGCCTTCGAGTCCGTCCTCGGTGGGCTCGTCGAGCACGCGCGCCCGGGGACGGTCGTCGTCGAGACGAGCACCCTGGATCTGCGCACCAAGCTCGACGGGGCGGCCCGCCTCGCCCGCACGGGCGTCGAGATGCTCGACTGCCCGCTGAGCGGCACCGGTGCCCAGGCCCGGGCCGGCGACCTCGTCGCCTACGTGAGCGGCGCACCGGAAGCGGTCGGACGGGCCAGGAGCCTCGTCGAGGCGTTCACGCGCGCCCACTTCGAGCTCGGCGAGGTCGGCAACGGCACCCTGATGAAGCTGGTGGCGAACCATCTCGTCGCGGTGCACAACGTCGCCGCGGCCGAGGCGCTCGGGTTCGCCCAGGACCTCGGCCTCGACCTGTGGCAGGTGCTCGCCGCCGTCGGCGACGGCGCGGGAGGCTCGCGGATGCTCGGTGTCCGCGGCCCCGACATGGTGCGGGGGCGCTACGAGCCGGCGAGCATCCGCATGGACGTCTTCGCCAAGGACCTCGAGATCATCGGGGCGGCCGCGGCCGAGGCGGGCACCGTGACGCCCCTGTTCGACGCCGCCCGGGCCGTCTACCGCGACGGCCTGTCGGACGGCCTCGTCGCCAGCGACACGGCCGTCGTGTTCGAAGTGCTTCGTGGGCACCCTCGCCCACGCGACCCGGCGCCCAGCGGGCGACGGGCATCGGAATCGGTCGACAACGGAAGGGAACACGCATGATCACCGGAATCCGCGGTGTGAACATCAAGGTTCGTGACCAGGATCGGTCGGCGAGCTTCTGGACCGAGCAGGTCGGCCTGGAGGTCGTCAGCGACGTCGTCATGCCCGACTTCGCCCCGCGTCGCTGGTTGGAGACGGCCCCCGCGTCGCGCAACTCGTTGATGATCCTGCACTGGCCGGTCTTCGACGAGGTGGAGTTCTACTCGGGCATCACCTTCACCTGCGACGACATCCACCAGACCTACGAGGAGCTCAAGGCCAAGGGCGTCGAGTTCGTCTCCGAGCCGTTCCTGGCCGGCTTCGGCTGGTGGGCGACCTTCAAGGACCCCGACGGCAACGTGTTCGTCCTGCGGCAGGAAAAGGGCTGAGCGCAGCCATGGTCGCGCGCCCGCCGCGGGCGGGCGCGCATCAGCGACAACGAAAACTCACGACGGGGCCGGAAGGCGGTTGACGATGGTGGAACGTTCGGTCATTTTCCCTCGCTGGGTGTACCTCGGTGGCGGTGAGGTGCGCACGGGCGCGGCGGTGGTCGTCGAGGGCGACCGGATCGCCCAGGTCCTGCCGGCCGGCCAGGCCGAGGGCATCGATGCCCGGCGGATCGAGCTGACCGACAAGGTCCTGCTGCCGGGGCTGGTCAACATGCACACCCACGCGGGTGCCGGCCCCGTCGGCCGGGCCGTGTCGGAGGACTACGAGCTGCCGACGGGCATGCCGTTCTACGTGCCGCTGTCGCGGCTGTGGCGGCACGCCTACCGGGACGAGCTGCGGGAGCAGTTCCGCGCGGTCATCGAGTGGGACGTCCTCGGCATGATGCGGACCGGGACGACGACGATCCTCAACCACGCGTCGACCGACATCGAGGGCTACCTGCACATCGCCGATCGCGTCGGGGTGCGGACCTTCGCCGGTCCGACGATCCCGCTCGACGTCACCGCCCGCCTGGGCCAGCTCTCCGGGGGGCGGGAGGACCGCAAGCAGACCACCTCGGAGGAGGTCCAGCTGGCCGAGCTCGAGGAGCTCGAGCGGATGTTCGGGGAGTGGGACGGTGCGGCGGGCGGGCGGATCACGATGGTCCTCGGGCCGGCCGCGGTGCACACCGACGAGTTCAGCGTGCTGGCCGGGGTCGGCGTTGCGGCGAAGCGGCTCGACTGCCTCGTCACGACCCACCTGTGTCAGGCGCCGAGCGAGCTCGCCGCGACGCAGGAACGTTTCGGCACGACTCCGTTGCGGGTCCTGCAGCGGGCCGAGCTGGCCAACGAGCGGCTCATCGCCGCGCACGGCACGTACCTGCCGGACGAGGACCGCCGGCTCGCGGCCGACACCGGGATCACCATCGTCCACTGCGCCTCGCGCAAGGCGAAGGAGGCCGTCATCTCGCCTTCGGTGTCCTTCCAGGACTCGGGCATCTCCATCGCGCTCGGTACCGACGGCTTCAACTGCGACATGGTCGAGGAGCTGAAGTTCGCCGCGATGCTCGGCAAGATCGCCGTCGCCCAGTCGCACCGGCCGACCGCCGCCGAGGTCCTCGACCTCGCGACGAGCCGCGCCGCCTCGATCCTGCGCCGGCCGGACCTCGGCGTCATCAAGGAGGGCGCGCGCGCCGACCTCATCGGCGTCGCCGTCACCGACCCGTCGATCGCCCCGGCGCTCGATGTCGTCCAGTCGCTCGTCTACTACGGCAACGGCCGCGACGTCCAGTTCGAGATGGTCGACGGCCGGGTCCTCATCCAGGACGGCACCTTCCTCGACGTCGACCTCGACGGCGTCCGCGCCCGCGCGGAGGCGGCCCTCACGTCGATCTGGGAGTCGGCGATCGACGCGGGCGTCGTCGCCGAGGTCCTCCCGAGCATCAACCGCACGCGGCCGCTCGCCTAGCCCGTCGGCCCGGGCCTTTCTGATCACACTGCGCACATCCAGGAGGCGATCCATGACCGATCTGCTTCTCAAGGTCAAACAGAACATCAATCTGCTGGCCGGCAGGCCCGCCATCGTCGGCGACGTGACGACCGCGTCGCGCCGCACCCTGACGTGGGGAGAGCTTGGGACCCGTCTCGACGGTCTCGTCGGCGGCTTCCGGGAGCGGGGCCGCAAGCCCGGCGACCGCATCGGCATCGCCCACTACCAGGGCACGTTCGGCCTCGAGCTCTACCTCGCCGCGCAGGCGGCGGGCCTGCAGCCGGTGCTGCTCGGCATCACGCTGAACAACCACCTCGACGTCGCCGCCCGCGCCCTCGATCTCAAGGAGCTGTTCACCGGCCCGGAGCTGCTGGAGGCGGCCCGGCGGGCGATGGGGTCGGCGCCCGTCTGGTTCACCGAGCCCGGCACCGACACCTACGACGAGGTCGCGCGGCCGGACGGCGACACCGAGTGGGTCGGCCTCCGGGCGCCCGACACGGTGTCCGGGATCCAGTACTCGACGGGTACGACGGGCGTGCCCAAGGGGATGGTCCGCTCCGTCGGGGCGGACTACTGGGACGCCGTCAACCGCTCGCTGTGCATGCGGCTGCGCCACTCGGAGCGGTGGCTCGCCGCCAGCCCGACGAACATCAACGTCTCCGTCGGTGCCCTGCGGGGCATGACGCTCATGGGTGGCACGACGATCGCCCTCGACGACGTCTCCATCGCCTCGATCGAGCGCAACAGCGAGGACGGCGTCACCGTCCTGCCGCTGCAGGCGCCCGCCTGGCGGGCGATGCTCGACTCCGGCGCGGCCGAGCGCCTGCTCGACAAGGGCCTGCGGGTCCTCGTCGCGACGGGCCAGCGGACACCGCGGGCGACGCTGCGCCGCCTCGGCGAGCTCGCGGCAGGACGGGGCGAGGTCGTTAACAGCTACGGCCTCACCGAGACCAGCACGCTCGCGATCCTCACGTCCTCGATGCCGGAGTACGGCGACTCGTCCTCCGTCGGGCGTCCCGCACCGCTGAGCACCGTCGACATCGCGCCCTGGCAGGACGCCCGCGGCGACACGCGCGGCGCCGGGGAGGTCCGGGCCAGCGGCCCGGGCATCTCGCCCGGCTACATCCTGCCGTCCGACCTCCACGAGACGACCGTGTCCAACGTCGGCGCGTCGGTCGACGGGTGGTTCTACACCGGCGACGTCGGTCGCTGGGACGAGCGGGGCAACCTGCAGATCCTCGGCCGTTGGAAGGACGCCTTCGTGCTCAACGGCGCATACGTCTACCCGTATGAGATCGAGGGGATCCTCGGTGAGGTCCCCGGCGTGCTCGACTCCGTCGTGATCGGCCTGCGGACGGACGGCAAGCCCGCCGGCGGCGAGGCTCCCGCGGATTACATGGCCGTCGTCGTCCACTTCAAGGGCGATGTCGCCGAGCAGCGGGCCGCCATCGGGGCCGCTGTCGCCGGGTTCCCGGCCGAGCTGACGCGGCTGCTGCTCATCGACGAGATGCCCCGCAACTCGAGCGCCAAGATCAACCGGGCCGAGGTCGCCGGCCTCGTCGTCGCGGGTGTCCCGTCGGCCCTGGAGCTGTGATGGCGGACGTCGAAGCGGTGCCGCTGCGCATCTGCATGATCTCGCCGATCCACCTCTCCGAGCCGGTCACCGCGGCCCGGGCGCGGCGGCTGCGCGAGCTCGGCGGGCCGGACCTCGACGTGGATCTCGTCGGCCTGCCCCCCGAGGCGCCGGTCGGTCTCAACCGGCCGGAGGACATCGAGGCCGCGACGGCGCACATCACCGCCGTCGCGGCGGGCCTGGACCCGGCGCGCTATGACGTCGTCGTGCCGGACTGTGTCCTCGACCCCGGCGTGGAGGCCGGCGCCGACTGTGAAATTCCTTTCCTCGGCCTGCTCCGCCTCATCGCGGCGGGTCTGTACGGGCTCGGCAGGCCGTTCTCGGCGGTGACCCGCAACGAGACGATCGCGGCCGAGCTCGAGGCGCGACTGCGCGGCTACGGCCTTGCCGAGGGGTTCAGAGGGACCGACATCCTCAACCTCGGAGTTGAAAAGGTGTTCCACGGAGAGGAATGGGCAAACGCCCTGGACAAGGTCGTGCGCGAGCGCGCCCAGGCCGGCGTCACCATCGTCCTCAACGGGTGCAGTGCTGTCGCGACCGGCCCTTCGCCCTGGTCCGGCAGTTGGGTGGTCGATCCCACCACATACGCGTTTGACCTCATCCGGGCCCGCCTGCACAACGGGGTGCGGCCGGCCGGCTGAGGCCCGAACGGGCCGCCTCGGGAGGTGTCGACGGCACCTCCCGAGGGGGTGGCCGCTGCCCTTCAGGTGATGGTCTTGACGGCCGTTGACATCGCTTCAGCGGCTTCATAATCTCATCTAGAGGAAAACAGTTCCGACAGATGAAACACGAGCGGTCGATCCCCCGCCCGGCGGACCGGAACACCATTCCCGCGACCGGCTCTCGCAGTCCTTTGAGACACCACCTTCCTTCCCGGCTGCTGAACCGGGCCATCTCCTCATCGGAGGACAGAAATGAACGACTTCCCCCCGGCTCGGCTCAGCCGAAGGAGCGCGCTGCTCCTGGGGCTGTCCGGCGCCGCATCCCTCGCCCTCGCCGCCTGCGGCAGCGTCGACGACGCCGCGTCCGGCGCCGGTGACGACATCAAGGCGCTCTCGCCCGACGGTGCGCCGGGCGACACGCCCCCGGCCGGCGTGAAACTGGCCGCGACCCAGAACGCGACCATCGCCGTGTCGAACCTGCCCTCGTCCATCGACCCGATGGTCGTCGTCAGCGGCGGCGCCCGGCGATTCGACATCTACGAGTCGCTCATCGACACCCACCCCAGCACCGGCGAGCCCCGCCCGTTCCTCGCGACGCAGTGGAAGCAGGTCGACCCCAAGACCTGGCAGTTCACCCTGCGTCAGGGCGTCAAGTTCCATGACGGCACGCCGATGACGGCCGAGGACGTCGTCTTCAGCTTCCAGCGGGCCGCGACCCAGGGCTACGGCATCGCCACGCACTTCTCGACGATGGCGAGCGCGCGCATCATCGACGACAAGACCGTCGAGCTGGTCACCAAGACCCCGGACGTGCTCATCCTCAAGCGCCTCGCTCAGGTCGCCATCCTGCCGAAGAAGTACTACGAAGGCCTCGGGACGGACCAGAAGTCGCGTGACGCCGCGTTCGCCAAGGCGCCGATCGGCACCGGCCCCTACAAGTTCGAGTCGTACGCCTCGGACAAGGCCGTCGTGAAGAAGGCCGGCGACACGACGTGGCGCAAGCCGACCCTCGAGAAGATCACCTTCCTACAGGTCACCGACGCCGGGACGCAGCTGAACTCGCTCCTCGCCGGGGACGTGCACTACATCAACATCCAGCCGCTCAACAACCTGCCGACGCTCAAGAACGCGGGCGCGACGCTCGTCCAGCTGACCAAGGGCAACGACCTCGGTGCCTTCATGGACTCCGTCGACAACAAGGGCATGCCCAAGACCGGCCCGATGGGTGACAAGCGGGTCCGCCAGGCGATCCAGTACGCGCTCAACAAGGAAGAGCTCGTCAAGTCCGTCCTGCAGGACCGCACCGTCGCCGACGACGGCCAGCTCATCGGCAAGGGCCTGCCGGGCTACACGGAGACCGTGAAGGACTACCCGTACGACGTCGCGAAGGCCAAGGCCATGCTCGACGAGGCGGGCTACCCCGTGAAGGCCGACGGCACGCGCTTCACCATCACGATGGCCTCCGCCTTCGCCGGCACGGGCTCGGTGCGCCGGCTCATCGGCGAATGGATGCAGTCGTCGATCAGCAAGCTCGGCATCAAGGTCGAGTTCACCGCGCTGACCGACACCGCGCTGCAGCTCGAGTACTTCTACAACACCAAGCAGCGTCCCGACATCTACCACTTCGGTCTGTTCACGCGCCCCTACATGGACGCCGCGCGGGCCTACAGCCGGTTCGTCTCCGACAGCGGCTCGTTCCACATGAACAACCCCGAGTTCGACAAGCTCTACAAGGAGCAGCTCGGTGAGCAGGACCCGGCCAAGCGTCAGGCGATCCTCGCCAAGGTGACCGAGATCTTCCACGAGGAGTCCTGCTTCCTGTTCGCCTGCGCCGACGTGTGGGTGGACGCCGCGGCGAAGAACCTCAAGGGCCTGGTCCAGTGCGACGTCCAGACCGAGCAGTACTACGACCGGCTCTACATCACCGCATGACCTCGATGCCTTCCGGCGGGTCGTCGGCGCTGTTCACCGCGGTCCCCGAGTCCACACAGGACCCGGAGACGATGGAGGCCTACGAGAAGTCCCGCGAGCTGTTCGGGCACGTCTCCGAGCTGTTCTCCATCCTGGCGAACGCGCCGACGGCCCTGTCTGGCTGGATCGACCTGCTCCGCCGGCTGCGCCGTGAGCTGGCGGTCGAGCCGCGGCTCACGGAGCCGGCGATCATCACCGTCGCACGGCTGCACGGCAACGGGCGGGTGGCCGCGTCGCACGAGCGGCTGGCCGCCGCTGCCGGGGTGGACGCACGGGCGCTCCGCGCGGCGGCCTCCGGCGAGACGGATCGGCTCGACGCCGACGAGCGCCTCGCCTGCGACCTCGCCGCGGCGGTCGTCGGCGGTGGGGCCCCGGAGCCGCTCGTGCGGGAGTGCCAGTCGCGCCTCGGGGTCAGGGAGACGGCCGAACTCATCATCCTCACCTCCTTCTACTGCATGGTCTGTCGCGTCAACGCCTCGATGCAGGTCTACGTCGACCTGCCGCCGGCGCGACCGGCCGGGCACTGACGAGCGCCGTGTCCGCTGTGCTCGCGTACGACCGGTACCCCGGAGAGGGGCCACTCGCGGTGCTGCTGCACGGCTGGGCTTGTTCCGGGGAGGACCTGCGGCCGCTCGCCCTCGAGCTCGCGGGCCGGCACGACGTCGTCGTCCCCGGGCTGCCGGGCCACCCGCGCACGGGGGCGGCGCTCGGTCCGGCCTACGGGGTCGGGGCGATGGCGCGGTGCGTGCTCGACCTCGTGCGCGCACTGGACCGCGGGCCGGCCCTCCTCGTCGGCCACAGCCTCGGTGGCGCCGTCGCGCTCGCCGCGGCCCGGCTCGAACCGGCGCTCGTCACCCGTGTCGTCACCGTGGAGACGTCGTGGGCCTGGGTCGAAGCAGCCATTGGGCCAATCGATCTCGCTGACGCGGAACGCCGTTCCGCAAAAGTGAACATGAAGCGGGAACAATTGGGCCTGTCCTCGGTGACCGGACAGCTCGACCCGGCGGCCATGGCCGAGGCGCTGTCCTCGGTGCTGGAGTGGTCCAGGGAGCCCTCCCGGGACTCGCCGCTGCACGGTCTCGGCATCTTCGGCGACCCCGGCTGGGCGGCAGTGAGCAGCTCAGGAGTGCCTGGGACCCGGGAGGGTGGCGTCCGGCGCGCCCATCTGGCGGGCTGTGGGCACTGGCCGCACGTCGAGCGTCCGGCCGCGGTCGCCCAGCTGATCGCGGCGACCGGGGGCGACGAAAAGCATTGACCGCCCAGTAGCTCTGGATTACGTTGTGCGGAACGCCGTTCCGACTGATGGAGGTGCCGTGAATCGCCTGAGGGTCGTGCTCGTCCACGGCGCCGGCCGCGGAGCCTGGTGCTGGCAGCGCCTGACCCCGCTGCTCGACGCGGCGGGGGTGGAGTGGGAAGCGCCGACGCTGACCGGACTCGCGGACCGCGCGCACCTGCTCGGTCCCGAGGTCGGCCTGCAGACGCACGTCGACGACGTCCGCGCCGTCCTGGCCCGGCAGGCTCCGGCCGCGGTATGTCTCGTCGGCCACAGCTACGGCGCGGTCGTCGTCGCGGGCGTCGTCGGGGCCGGGCCCGAGCACGTCGCGCGGGTCGTCCTCCTCGACGGTCCCGTCGTCGAGGACGGCGAGAGCGGGGCGGACGTGCACCCGAAGGGCGCCGCGATCCGGGCCCGGGCGAGGCGGCACGGCGACACCGACATCATCCCCATCGCCGGCGGGCCCGACGACCGGCTCTCCCCGGCGGACAACGCCTGGATCGCCGGCAGCGTCACCCCTCAGCCCCTGCGGTGCGTGACCGACCCGGTCCGCCTGCCCGGCGGGTGGCCGCTCGACCTGCCCAAGGACTACGTCCTGTGCGGCCGGCCAGGGGAGTCCTCCGACCGTCCGTACCTCTCCCGCGTCCGGTCCGGCGAGGGGTGGTCCACGCATGTCGTCGACAGCCCTCACGACGTGATGATCGCGCGGCCCGACTGGCTCGCGGAGCTGCTCGTCCGTCTGTCCGCGAACCCCATCGACGACTCCCGACGCCCGTGCCCGTAGCGACGGAAAGGCTGATCGCATGACTCTGAACGTCGCGCCCATGGGCACCGCCCCCGCGACGACCCGTGGCGGTGACCCGGGCCCTCAGGCCCCTGTCTGGTCCCGGCTCCTCTCGCACGGCGTCGTCCGCTTCGCGGTGCGCAGTGTCGTGCGGCTCGTCCTGGTCGCCGTCGGCGTCCTCACGCTCCTGTTCGTCCTGCTCCGGATCGCCGGTGACCCGGCCAAGGCGCTCGCCGGGCAGGACGCGACACCCGCCGACCTCGCGCGGATCCGCACCGATCTCGGGCTCGACCGGCCGATCATGACGCAGTACTGGGAGTTCGTCTCCCGGGCGTTCCTGTTCGACTTCGGCGACTCGTACCGGCTCAACAGCGACGCGATGGCGGAGGTGCTGCACCGGCTGCCCGCCACGCTCGGGCTCATTCTGGCCGCGCTCGCGCTCGCGCCGCTCATCGGCATCCCGCTCGGCATGATCGCCGCGCTCGCCCGCAGCCGGATCTACGACAAGCTGATGGACGTCATCGTCGTGGGCGGCCAGGCCATCCCCGTCTTCGCCGTCGCGGTGCTGCTCGTCTACCTGTTCGGCGTCCAGCTGCGCTGGGTGCCCACACTGGCGACGGCCGGCTTCGCCTCGGACCCACGGGCGGTCATCCTGCCGATCCTCGTCCTCGCCATCCATCCCATCTCCCGCATCCTCGAGGTGACCCGGGCGGGCCTGGCCGACAGCATGCAGGAGGACTTCGTCCGCACCGCGCTGTCCAAGGGCGTCCCGCCCGCCCGGCTCGTGACCCGTCATGCGATCCGACCGGTGCTCAACAGCCTCATCACCGTCCTCGGCGTCGACTTCGCCGGGATGCTCTCCGGAGGCGTCGTCGTCGAGTTCATCTTCGTCTGGCCCGGTCTCGGACACGTGCTCATCTCCGGCGTCTCCAACCGTGACTACCCCGTCGTCGGCGCGGCGACCTTCGTCGCGGCCGTCCTCGTCGTGGTCGTCAACCTCGTCATCGACATCGCCTACCGCCAGCTCGACCCGCGGATCCGAAAGGGGCGCTGACCATGGCTCAGCCACCGCAACCGGCCGGCGTGCCGGGTCCGGCCGACCGCATCGACGCGGTCGCGGCCGAGGTCCCGGCGGCCGCGGCAACGCCCGCCGGCCCGTCCGTCCCCGAGCGCCGCGACCTGTCACGGACCCTGATGCGCTCGTTCCTGCGCTCCAAGGCCGGCGTGCTCAGCCTCGTCGTGCTGCTCGGCATCGTCGTGGTGACCCTGCTGGCCGACCAGGTCGCGCCCTACGACCCCGGGCAGCTGAACCCCGCGAAGTCACTGCTCAAGCCGGTGTGGGCCGGCGGCAGCGGCGAGCATCTGCTCGGCACCGACGAGCTCGGTCGCGACCTGCTCTCACGGCTCATCTTCGGCGCCCGGACGGCGCTGGCCCTCGCCTTCGGTGCGGCCACGATCAGTGCCGTCGTCGGCACCGTGCTCGGACTCGTCGGCGGCATGAACCGCCGGTGGATCGGGCCGGTCGTCGACTGGCTCTGCGACGTGCAGCTCGCCTTCCCCAACATCGTCCTCGCCCTCGTCGTCATCACGTCGCAGGGCAACAGCATCAGCTCGCTGCTGATCGTGCTGTCGATCTTCGGATGGGTCCACTTCGCCCGCGTCGTGCGCAGCGCGGTGCTCACCCTCCGGCAGGCCGACTTCGTCCTCGCGGCGCGCGGCAGCGGCGGGTCGACCCTCAGCATCACCTTCCAGCACATCCTGCCCAACGTCATGTCGTCCGTGCTCGTCCTGTGGACGTTCGCGGTCGCGACGGTGCTCCTGCTCGTGAGCGGCCTCAGCTTCCTCGGCCTCGGCGTGCAGCCCCCGGCCTCCGACTGGGGCCAGCTGTTCGCCTCCGGGCGCGCCTTCCTCATCCAGAACCCGTGGTACGCGTTCATGCCCGCCGTCGCCATCACCGTCACGGTGCTCTGCGCGACCGTGCTGGGCCGGACGCTCCGCACGACGCTGAACCCGAGGACCCGATGACTGCCACCCCGAACGCGCCCCTGCTCGCGGTGCGCGACGTCACCGTGACGATCACCAAGGGCAAGCGCCAGACCGACGCCGTCACGGGCATCGACTTCGACGTCGCCGCCGGAGAGATCGTGGCCATCGTCGGCGAGACAGGGTCGGGCAAGTCCCTGTCCGCCCTCTCGGTGCTCCAGCTGATCCGGAACCCCGTGCGGCTCGCCCGCGGCAGCGTGCTGCTCGAGGGGCGGGACCTCACCGCACTGAAGCCCGCCGACCTGCGCCGGGTGCGAGGCGGCGACATCGGGATGATTTTCCAGGACCCGATGACGGCGCTCAACCCGTTCCACACGGTCGGGCAGCAGATCGGCGAGGCCATGACGGTCCACCGCAAGCTGTCCAGGGAGGCCGTGCGCGAGCGGACCCTGCGCCTGCTCGGCGACGTCGGCATCGTCAACCCCAGGCAGCGGATCGACCAGTACCCCCACGAGCTGTCCGGTGGCACCCAGCAGCGAGTCATGATCGCAATGGCGCTCGCCAACGAGCCCAAGGTGCTCATCGCCGACGAGCCGACCACCGGACTCGACGTGACCGTCCAGGCCCAGATCCTGCGCCTGGTCCGCGAGGCCGCTGTGTCCTGGGGGATGGGCGTGCTGCTGATCACCCACGATCTGGGCGTCGTCGCCGGTTACAGCGACCGCGTCGTCGTCATGTACGCCGGCAACGTCGTCGAGAGCGGGCCCACCGAGGAGGTGCTCGCCGCGCCGGCCCACCCGTACACCCGGGCCCTGCTGGACGCGCGACCGGAGAACGGCCGACCCGGCATGAAGCTCAACGCCATCTCCGGCGGGCCGCCGGAGCTGTTCAAGTTTCCCGGCGGATGCCGGTTCCAGCCGCGCTGTGCGGTCGCGACGGCCGAGTGCGGCGTGGCCAACCCGGCGCTCGTGCCGGCGCCGGACGCGTCCGAGGACCGCCTCGTGCGCTGCATCCACCCCTTCGCCGCGCCCGTGCCGAGCGATCCCGCCCGGAAGCCCGGCGTGTCGATCTCGCTGCCCCCGGCCCCCGCCGAACCCGGCGTCCCGGCCATCCGCGTCGAGGGGCTGCGCCGCGTGTTCGCCGGCGGTGGTCACGTCACCAAGGCGGTCGACGGCGTCGACCTCCAGCTCGCGTTCGGCGAGACCCTCGGCATCGTCGGCGAGTCCGGCTGCGGTAAGTCGACGACGGCGCGGATTCTCGCCGGGCTCGACCAGCCGTCCGACGGCCTCATCCGCTACGCCGACGGCAGGGAGCTCACGCACCGGCGCGGCGGCGTCGACCACACCTTCGTCCAGTACGTCTTCCAGGACACCTTCGGCTCGCTCAACCCCCGGCGCACCGTCTGGCAGATCATCGAGGAGCCGCTCAAGCGGCTCACCGGCCTTTCGAAGGCGCAGCGCGCCAAGCGGATCCGCGAGTACATGGCCGAGTGCGGCCTCATGCCGAGCATCGAGTCCCGCTACCCGCACGAGCTCTCCGGCGGCCAGCGCCAGCGCGTCGGCATCTGCCGGGCGCTCGTCGTCCAGCCCAAGGTCGTCGTCATGGACGAGCCGATGTCCGGACTCGACCTGTCGGTCCAGGCGCAGATCATCAACCTGCTGCAGGACCTGAAGAAGGATCTCGGGCTCACGGCCGTGCTCGTCTCCCACGACATCAGCGTCATCCGGCACCTCTGCGACCGCGTCGCCGTCATGTACCTCGGCCGCGTCGTCGAGGCCGGGCCGGCGAGCAGCCTGCTCACCGACCCCCTGCACCCGTACACGGCGGCCCTGCTCAGCGCCGTCCCGCAACTGGAAACCGATGAGCGGCGACCCGAGATCCCGCTGCGCGGGGACGCCGGCGACGTCGACCCGGCGTCCGCCTGCGGCTTCGCGCCGCGTTGCCCGATCGCGCGCCCCGACTGCCGCACCGACGAGCTGCGCCTGACGCCTCGGCGGGACGGCCTGCTCGTCGCGTGCCACTACCCAGGACAGTTCGACCAAGCCTGATTCCCGTCCTGCGACCGCGGACCCGCGTCGTCCGTCACCGGACGGCGCCGCCGCGGCGCCAGAGGAAGGTCCCCACATGAACGAGCCATCACCGTGTGACGTCCTGATCCGGGGCCGGATCATCACCATGGACACCGACCGGCGCGTCCTCTCCGACGGATGGGTCGCGGTCACCGACGGCGCCATCGTCGGTGTCGGCACCGGGCCGGCCCCGTATCAGCCGAGCGAGACCTGGGGCGGGGACGACCACCTCGTCATGCCCGGGCTCGTCAACACGCACACGCACCTCGTCCAGGGCTGCATCCGCAGCATGGCCGAGGGGACGAGGTTCCAGGAGCGGCTCTTCGGGTTCTACTACCCGATGACCGGTGCCTGCGACGAGGAGCGGTCCTACTGGTCGGCGATGACGCCGACGCTCGACCTGCTGCGTTCGGGCGTGACCACGACGACCGACGATCACTTCACCCACGCGAACAAGCGCTCGATGGACGGCGTGCTGCGCGCCCTGACCGACGCGGGCATCCGCGCCCGCGCCGCGCGCCTGCTCGTCAACGACCCGCTCGCGGTGCCGGAGGAGTTGCGTGAGGACATCGAGACCGCGCTCAGCGAAACCGACCGGCTTGCCGCGGCCTACGACTCGGAGACGATGTCGGTGACGGCGAGCACCATCGGCATCACCTACGTCAGCGAGTCCGACCTGCGCGCGCTGTACAAGTGGACCCTCGACAACGACAAGCAGTTCGACATCCACGCGCCTTCGATGATGGACGGCGCCTACCTCAAGGACGTGCGCGGCTGGGCCGGCGGCTCCTTCGAGTGGCTGCACTCGGAAGGCATGCTCGACAAGCACGTCATCGGCATCCACGCCCAGAACATCCGCCCGGGCGAGGCCGAGCTGCTGGCTCGCGCCGGCGCCAGCGTCTCCCTCGTGCCGGACATGGAGCTCATCCTCGGCATGGTCACCTTCGACTCGCGTCAGTACCTGAACGCGGGGGTCACCGTCGGACTCGGTCTCGACGGCCCGGTGGTCTCCTACGGCCACAACTTCTGGCTCGGGATGCGGTCCTACCTCATGGCCCAGCGCATCGGTGACAGCGCGCGCAAGCTCGTCCGGGGCGACAAGGGCCACTTCGGCGACGAACTGCTGTTCGGCACCGCGGAGGAGGCGCTCGAGCTCGGCACCATCGGCGGTGCCCGGGCGCTCGGCCTCGGCGACAGGATCGGGTCGCTCGAGGTGGGCAAGGAGGCCGACCTGCTCGTGATCGACCTGTCGACCGAGCCGACCGCCGCTCCCGAAGGGGCGCTGCTGGCCAACCTCGTCTGGTCCGGCGGGCCCGCCCCCGACTCCATCGACCGGGTCGTCGTGCGCGGCCGCACCGTGATGCGCCGGGGTCAGCCGGTCCAGGTCGATCTCAAGGAGGCCGTGCGCCGCGCGAACGAGGTCCAGCTCGAGCTGTTCCAGGAGACCGGCTGCGACAGCTTCCTCCGGCGCGGCTCGACCTGGCAGTGGTCGTGACCATGAGCGGCGCGACACCGGGAGCCCACGCGGAGCCGGCCATCGGGTGGATCGGGCTGGGTGCCATGGGCGCGGCCATGGCCGCGAGGCTGGTCGACCGGGGCCGTCCCGTCCTCGGATGGAACCGCGGCGCGGCGCGCGCGGCCGACGCCGCCGCGCGCGGGGTCACCGTCACGCCCGACATCGCCGAGGCGGCCTCGCGCGACATCGTCGTGAGCATGCTGCCGGACGACGAGGTCGTGCGGGACGTGCTCGGCGGCGCCACGGTCCTCGCGGCCGTCAAGCCGGGCAGTGTCCACGTCAACTGCGCGACCATCTCTCCCGGTCTTTCGCGCGAGCTCCACGGGCTGTACCGCTCCCGGCGCGCCCACTACGTCTCGGCGCCGGCCTTCGGCCGGTCCGCGGCCGCGGCCGGAGGTCAGCTCACGATCGTCGCGGGTGGCGACGCCGAGCCGGTGGGCCTGATCCGTCCGGTCCTGGCCGACCTCGCGGTCAGCGTCCACACCTTCCCCGAGCCGGCGCAGGCCAACCTCGTCAAGATCCTGGGCAACTACCTGATCGCGGTGACGGCCGGCTCGCTCGGCGAGGTGGCCGGGATCGCCGAACGCGGCGGGCTCAAGGCGGACCAGCTGCTCGACGTCCTCACCGAGCGGCTGTTCTCCGGACTGATCCATCGGGCCTACGGTCAGATGGTCGCCGAGCAACGATATGAGCCGGTCGCCTTCACGATGCGACTCGGGAAGAAGGACGTCGACCTCGCCCGGGCGGAGGCGCAGCTCCATGGGGGACGCCTGCCCCTCGGCGACGTCATCGCCGGCGCGCTCGGCGAGGAGGCCGCGGGGACGGCGGCGGAGCAGGACTGGGCGTCCGTCGCGGAGTGGTTCCGGACGCGGGCCGGAGGCGCGCGATGAGCCGCTGGCTGATCGTCGGTTACGGCCGGGCCGGCGAGGTGCACGCGGCCGCGCTCTCGCGCGTCCCGTCGGCCGTCGTCGCCGGTGTCGTCGACTCCGTGCCGGAGGCCCGCCAGAAGGCCTCCGCCGCCGGCTACGCGGTCCACAGCGATCTCGAGGCGGCGATCGAGCGGACCCGTCCCGACGCGCTCTCGGTGGCGCTGCCGCACGACCTGCACGAGTGGACGGTCGATGTGGCGGCGGCCCACGGGCTCGCCGTCCTCGTGGAGAAGCCGCTCGCCCGTGACGCCGAAGAGGCGGAGCGGATGGTGTCCACCGCCAGAGCCGCCGGTGTCGAGCTCGGGTGCCTGATGAACTACCGGGCCTACGCCCAACTGCGTTGGGTCAGGGATCTCATCGCCGGCGGTACGCTCCGGGTGCGCAGCGTCACCGTCGAGGTCAACCTGCCGGCGCCCGTCCAGGTGCCCGGCTGGCAGACGGACCGGGCGCGGGCCGGAGGCGGCCTCCTGCGCACGGTCGGGGTCCATTACCTCGACCTGCTCGTGTGGTGGCTCGGCGTGCCGGAGCGACTCGTGGGCCAGGTGACCGGACCGAACGACGAGGTCGCGACGGCGCTGATCGCGCTGCCCGGCGACGTCAGCGCATCCGTGTCGGTGGCGGCCGTCGCGGCACGCGGTGCCGGGGTGCGGATGACCCTGTTCGCCGATCAGGGAAACGTCGTCATCGATGGTTCCCGGGTGGTCTCCTCACCCGCGGGGCTGATCCCGCCGGCACCTGAGGCCGATGGTGTGGACCTCCTTTACGGCTCAGGTCATCTAGAGTATTTTCGGGCAGCCGACCGGGCCGTCGGGCTGAGGGAACCGTTCCCGGTGCGGGGGGACGAAGGACTGGACGCCGTACGTCTCGTGGATCTCTGGTATGCCTCCGCGCGGACCGGCGGATGGGTCACGCTGTAATCTCGCTACCCACCACGACGGGCTTTACCGGCACCGTGCTCGATGCCACTGACGGCGGCCGAGGGGCACGACTTGGAAGGGAATGACGTTGTCGCAGGACAGCCAGCTGGCCGACCTCGAGCTCGAACTCGGAGCGGGGGCGAAGGTCTCGAGCGCCACCATCGCGACGGTCGTGCGGGCCGTGGATCTGCTGATGTACTTCAAGGACGCCCCGACCCGTGACCTCGGCGTCAGTGAGATCGCCGACGGGCTCGGCATGTCGAAGGCGGCCACGCACCGCATGCTCGCGTCGCTTCGGGTGCGCGGCCTGATCGAGCTCGACGAGACGACCCGCAGGTACACCCTCGGCATCGGCATCATGCAGCTCGGCCTCGCCTACATGGACCAGATCGACATCCGTCGCATGGCGCACCCGGAGCTCGCCCGGCTGTCCAACCGGACGAACGAGACGGCGACCCTGTCCGTCCGGGTGGATCAGCGCCGGCGCATCTACGTCGACGAGGTGCTGCCCCGACGCGAGGTCATCATGTCGGTGAGCCTGGGCATCCCCTACCCGCTGCACGCGGGTGCGTCGTCGAAGGCGTTCCTCGCGTTCTTCACGGAGGACGAGGTCGACCGCTACCTCGACAGCACGCTCGAGGCGGTGACCGACGGCACGATCACCGACACGGCGGCCCTGCTCAAGGAGCTCAAGGCAGTCCGTGAGCAGGGCTGGGCGCGGTCCATCGGGGAGCGTCGCAGCGGTGCGGCATCGGTCGCCGCCCCGGTCTTCGACCACAGCGGCAAGGTCGCGGCCGTCATCAGCGTCTGTGGACCCAAGGAGCGGTTCGAGGCCGAGTTCGACGCCTGCCGCGACGCGTTGCTCGAGGCGACCGCGCGCCTGTCGGTGCGTCTCGGGTGGACGCCGGAGCGTACGGGAGAGGCGACCGCTCGCTAGTCGCGCAGCGGGAGCAAGGGGAGCGGTGGGGGAGATCGGGGAAGGGCGCCGCAAAGAACGCGCACTGTTCCCTTTCTAAGGTATAGCGGACCCCGGGGCTTGCGGCAAGAGGTGGGTCAGGGCGCAGAATCGCTGGCCGGAGCCGGAAGCAGAGGATGTGCCTGACCATGCAACCGTTGCGGACCAGTGTGTTCGAGCTTGGGGGGCGGCTTGCCGTCAAGGGCGAGCCGGGGCTGATCGACAGGGACGAGCGGCACTTCGCGGCGATCGCGGAGAGCCTGGACGGGACGATCGCGGAGCTGCGGGAGCGGCTGGACGCGGAGCGCAGAGCGCCCGGGGGGATCGGGCAGGCGGCGATGGACCGCGACGACGAGGTGCGGCGGCTGTCGGGGCGGTTGCGGGCGTTGCGGCGGTTCGGGCTGGACCTTTGCCTGGGCAGGATGGTGCCGGAGTCGGGCGAGCCGGTGTACGTCGGGCGGCTCGGGCTGACCGACGGCGGCGGGCGGCGGTTGCTGCTGGACTGGCGGTCGCCGGCGGCGGAGCCGTTCTTCGGGGCGACCCACGCGAACCCGATGGGGCTGGTCAGCCGGCGCCGGTACCGGTGGACGCGCGGCCGGATCACCGACTACTGGGACGAGGTGTTCACGCCGGAAGGGCTCGAGGGGCACGCCGCGCTGGACGACCAGTCGGCGTTCATCGCCACGCTCGGGAGCAGCCGGTCGGCGCGGATGCGGGACGTGCTCGGGACCATCCAGGCGGACCAGGACGCGATCATCCGGGCGGGGTCCAGCGGTGCGCTGGTGGTGGACGGCGGTCCCGGGACGGGGAAGACCGTTGTCGCGCTGCACCGGACGGCGTACCTGCTCCATGCCGATCCGCGGCTCGGGCACAGGCGGGGCGGCGCGCTGTTCGTGGGGCCGCACCAGCCGTACCTGGCGTACGTGGCGGACGTGCTGCCGAGCCTCGGTGAGGAGGGTGTGCAGACGTGCACGCTGCGGGACCTCGTGCCGGAGGGGGCGGCGGCGACGGCCGAGCCCGATCCGGAGGTGGCCCGGCTGAAGGCGTCGGCGCGGATGGTGGGGGCGGTCGAGGAGGCCGTCCGGTTCTACGAGCGGCCGCCGGCGAAGGGGATGACCGTCGAGACCCACTGGGCGGATCTCTGGATCGGCGCCGAGGACTGGGCGGAGGCGTTCGAGGCGGCGGAGCCCGGGATCCCGCACAACGACGCGCGGGACCTGGTGTGGGAGGAGCTGGTGCGGATCCTGCGGGAGAAGGAGGACGTCCCCGAGGCGCAGCTGCGGGCGAACCGCGAGCTGGTGACGGCGTTCAACCGGGCGTGGCCGCTGATCGACGCGAAGGACCTCGTCGGTGACCTGTGGTCGGTGCCGGCGTACCTGCGTAAGTGTGCGCCGTGGCTGTCGGTGGAGGAGGTGCGCCGGCTGCAGCGGGCGGACCCGCAGGCGTGGACCGTCAGTGACCTGCCGCTGCTGGACGCGGCCAGGCAGCGGCTCGGCGACCCGGCGGCAGCGGCGCAACGGCGGCGGCGGGCGGCGGACGTGCAAGCGCGGCGGGCGGGCATGGACCGGGTCGTGGACGACCTGATCGAGGCCGCCGACGACGAGTACGGCACGGGCCTGGTGACGATGCTGCGCGGCGAGGACTTCCAGGAGGCGCTGGTCGACGAGGCCGGCCTGGCGGAGCGCGACCCGGACCGGCTGGCGGGGCCGTTCGCGCACATCGTGGTGGACGAGGCGCAGGAGCTGACCGACGCGGAATGGCAGATGCTGCTGCTGCGCTGCCCGTCGCGGAGCTTCACGATCGTCGGGGACCGGGCCCAGGCGCGGCACGGGTTCGCCGAGTCGTGGCAGGAGCGGCTCGGGCGGGTCGGGCTCGACCGGGTCACCATGGCGTCGCTGAGCATCAACTACCGCACGCCGGAAGAGGTCATGGCCGAGGCGGCGCCGGTGATCCGGGAAGCGTTGCCGGACGCCAACGTGCCGGTGTCGATCCGAAAGAGCGGCCTTCCCGTCGTACACGCGAAGAAAACGGACATCAAGACCATCATCGGCGAGTGGCTCGCGGCGCACGAGGAGGGCACGGTGTGCGTCATCGGCGACCCGGAGTTCGCCGCGACGGAGCGCGTGCGGTCGCTGTCGCCGGAGCTGTCCAAGGGGCTCGAGTTCGACCTGGTCGTGCTCGTGGATCCGGACGCGTTCAGCAGCGCGGTCGACCGGTACGTCGCCATGACGAGGGCGACGCGGCAGCTGGTGATCAGCCGGTCTCGTCGTCGATGAGGCCGTAGGGCGGCTGGTCCGGCCGGCGGGTGAAGCGGACGATGACGTCGTCGGCGGCGGCGGGGGGCGGGGCGTTGTCGGCGACGATGATCTGCGCCCCCACGCCGCGGCCGGCGAGCCACTGCTCCAGGTGCTGGTAGATGCGCTCGATCGTGACGGTGTCGGCGAGATCGCCGGCGACGCCGAGGTTCTTCTGCGGGCTGTCCAGCATGAGGAACCCGGGGTGCGACGAGCGGCTCTCCCACGCGATCTCGAACAGGGCGAGCTGCCAGGCGAGCGCGATCAGCGTCCGCCCGCCCGACGACGCGGCCGTGTAGGGCTCGCCGCGCATGTACGGGGTCAGGTCCTCGGCGAGGTAGGCGTCGGCGACCTTCGGGTAGTGCCACTCCTGCAGGATCTCCCGGTAGCGTTCGCTGACGAGCCGGATGACCGCGGTCCGGTCCGCGCGCCGCGCCTGCGGGCCGGCGGCGGCGAGCTCCTCGCGGTACGCGGCGACCTGGTCCATCTGGTGCAGGATGCCGGCGGCGCGCCGCTCCAGGCTCTGGATCAGCCGCAGCCCGCTCAGCGCCCGTTGCAGCGTCGCGGCGGCCTCCTCGCGGCGCCGGGCGAGGGCGTCGCGCTGGGCGAGGAACGGCGTGATCGTGTGTGCCGTCGCCTCGTCGACCTCCGCGGCGGCGCGGGCCTCGTCGCGCTGGGCGCGTTCCGCGGCGTCCCGCAGCCGCGGCAGCTGCTCCTGCAGTTCCTCGGTGTAGCGGTTGAGCTCGGCGAGGCGGGTCTTCGCGGAGCGCAGCTCGGCGGTCACGTCGATCGAGCCGCCGTCGGTGATCGGCAGCCGGCAGGCGGGGCAGCGGTCCTCGCCGCCGTTGGCGGCCCCGAGCTCATTGCCGCCGTTGGCGGCCCCGATCACATTGCCGCTCAGCGGCTCCAGGCACGACGGGCACGCCGAGACGCGCATAGGCTCGAAGAGGTGGTCGGCCTCGGTGAGCATCGTCCACTTCGCGACATCGTCGGCGTAGGTGCCGTGCAGGGTCTGCATCCGCTGCAGCTGGGTCTCCCGGTCGCGCAGCTCCGCCGCCGTGCGGCGGGCCTCGGCGGCCGCGGCGCCGTGCCGCTCGCGCAGCTCCTCGGCGAACATGGTGTCGGCGCGGGCCTGCGCGTCCAGCGCCGCGAGGGCCTGCGCGCACGCGGCCAGCTCGTCCTTCGCGGTGCGGTGCAGGGCCTCCAGGTCCTCGCGGCCGCCGACGTGCTGCTCGTCGACGATCTGCTCCGCCGCCCGGTACGCCGCCCGGGCCGCGGACAGCTCCGCCTCGACTGCGCGGATCCGCCGGCCGATCTCCACGGAGTGGTCGTCGTGCACGTCGAAGACCACGTCGACGACCTGCCGCAGCTTCAGGTGCTTCATCGGCACGCTGCGGAAGAGCAGGTCCTTGCCGTCGAGGCGCTCGTTGGGCAGGAAGCACAGCCACATCAGGTCGCGGAAGCTCAGCGGGTCGGTGTCGACGCCGCTGTCGCGCAGCCGGACGCCCTCGAGCTTGCAGTGCGACAGCAGCATCGTCGACAGGCTCTCCGGGTGACTCGCCGGGCGCAGCGGGCGCCGTGCCGGGGGAGTGGCGCCCGGCTCGTCGAGGCGGCCCGCTCGCACGTACGCGAACATCGACGGCTCGCCGACGGTCCGCTCGATGAGGTACGGCGAGCCGGACAGCTCGACCTCCAGGGTCGCCGCGCGCACCTTCGGCATGATCTCCGGGTGGCGCGGGTGGTCGGAGGCGCCCAGGCAGTAGTCGACGAACTCCAGGATCGTGGTCTTGCCGGTGCTGAAGGCGCCGGCGAGCACGGACAGCGGCCGGGGCGAGTCGTCGGGCGCCCGGAAGTCGACGTCATAGGTGCGGTCGCCGCTGTGCAGGCGCAGCCGTCTGAGCCGGATGCCGTGTGCTCGCAAACCGATCATGTCAGGTCCTTCAGCGCGGACGAAGGGACCGGAAGGAGCCACAGCCGCAGGCCTTCGCGCAGCCTCCGCGTGCTCAGGCGACGAAGGCGGCGGATGACGATGCGCGCCGCTGTGCGGTACACCTGAGCGTACATCGCGGTGAATCGATCGGCCATGCTCGCGCCCTCCTGGGTGAGCCGGTAGGTCACCCGTCCGGTGGCCGTGACCTCGACGAGCCCCCGCCCGACCAGGGCGGCGAGGTCGTGGGACAGGTGCAGCTGGGCGGTGACGAACCGCTGGCCCGGGCTGGCGTAGGCGACGGCCCGGTCGTCGAACCCGGCGAGCCGCAGCGTGGTCCGGTCGGCGTCGTCGTCGGACCGCGCGAGGAGCAGCGGGTGGGCGGCCAGGAAGTCGTAGACGCCGAGGCGTTCGGCGTCGAGGGGCTCGGCGGCACTGGCCAGGAGCAGGAGCAGCCTGGTCTGGCGGAAGACGGAGACGTCGTCTGGGGTCATGTGATGTCCCGCCAGTGGATGACCCAGCCCGCGCGGCGGTCCTCGACGACCCGGTGCATGAGACCGCACCGGTGCACCGGCCCGGCCCGCAGCTGGACCGGGAACGCGCCCGACTCGCGGATGTCGTGCATCACCTCGGCGTGCAGTCCCGGCAGCCGCGGGTCGCCGGCGAACGCCATGGCGTTGAACCGCGCCTCCCAGATGCTGTGCACGACCCCGTCGGCCTCGCTCAGCGCCGCGACCTCGGCCGGCACCCGCTTGTCGAGGACCTCGCGGGCCAGCAGGTCGGCGTTGAAGTACTCGCGCTTCGCGGCGCCGACCTCGACGTGCCCGGCCGCCCGTAGCTGCCGCACGAACAGCGCCCGGTCCAGGGCCGTGTCGTCGTCCTCGCCGAGGTCCCGCACGGGGGTCCGCTGGGTCTGCGCGGGCACGTACGGGTCGTAGAAGTGCCGGCGCACGTGGGCGCAGTCCGGGCGCACGAGATGGTTGCGCAGCACGTTCTCGTGCCACAGCTCGATCGAGACGCCGGTCTCCCGCTGCCGCCGCGCCCGCCAGTTGTCCCACCACTGGGCGGTCGGCGCGTCCATGCTCGCCGGCACGCACAGCACCCACTGGCTCAGCCGGTATCCGTTGCGGGCGGCCGCGTCGAGCGCCGAGTCGAACGACTCACGGATCTGCCCCTGCTGCGACCGGCCGACGACCGGCCAGAAGTACTTCGACTGCCAGATGATGACGAGCCCGGACAGTTCGCCGAGGAGGATGTCGATGCCCCAGTCGCCGGGGTTGGCGGTGATCGCCCGGGCACCGGGGTAGATCGCCGCGAGCAGCATCGCCAGCATCTGCTCGAAGTCGTCGCGGGCGCCCGCGAGGTTGCCCGCCCGCAGCTGGTGCGCGGCGAAGTTGATCGGAGGCTCTCCGGAGGCAAGACTCATCGCGGCCGCGGTAGCGGTCATCCCCGCTCCTCCCACTCGCGCCCTGACCCCCATTGATCTTCGCGACTTTCAGACTGTCACGCAATGCAATAGATCCGCTACCCAGTGCGCAGTGTTTGTGCATTTTTCACCGTTCGTTTGTCGCTCGAACCGGTGACACGAGTGCCGTTCAGGGCCGCGGCAGGCGGGACAGGTCGATGTCGGCGTAGATGGCGGCGTGGTCGGAGCCGGCGTGGACCGGTTGGGTCATCGTGTCGTAGATCGGCCACAGGGCGCCGCGGCGGCCGCCCCACACGCCCTTGCGCAGGATGCCGCCGCCGGTCGTCGCGGCGAACAGGGCCGGGGACAGCAGGACGTAGTCGAGCTTGTTGGGGGCGGTGCAGTAGCCGTACGTGCCGGGGCGGCCGCCGTCGTCGAAGCCGGGGTGGGTGCTGACGTCGCGCAGGTCGGTGTCGCGCAGCAGCGGCGCGAGGGGGTCGCTGGCCGGGGTGTCGTTGAGGTCGCCCACGACGGCGACGAGCGGGAAATCCAACGCGCGGTAGATTTCCGCGACCCGGGCGGCCTGCCGGCGGCGACGGGCGTCGGAGGCGACCTTCCCGCCGTAGCCCTTGCTCTTGAGGTGGTTGACGAGGACCGCGAGGTGCTGGCCGTCCGGCAGCCGGAAGTGGTACTCGGCGCAGTCGCGGCTGAAGACGCGGCCGTGCTCGTCGGTGTCGTCGACGTGGGTGCGCTGGCCGACCGGCGGGTATGCCGCGGTGGACATGACGCCGACGTCGATGCCGCGCTCGTCGTTGCCGTCGACGACCATGAAGTGCTCGTACCTGCCGCCGAGGCCGCCCTCGGCGAACCGCTTCAGCGCGAGGCGGCTCTCCGCCTCGATCACGCCGAGGATGTCGGCGCCGACGTCGAGGATGACCCGCGCCGTGTTGAGCAGCGCCAGCTCGTCCACCCGGTCGGTGGTCAGCTCCACCCAGCCGATCCAGTCGGCCCGGCCACCGGCGACGACCTCGACCACGCCGGTGCGCCGCCGCACCAGCAGCCGCCCGCGGTTCTGCCGCAGGCGGGCGAACTTCGCCGTGTCGCCGTTGCGCAGCCCGAGCCGGCCCAGCTCGCGCAGGATGTCGTGCTTGACCTCGTCGGTGTAGACGGGCTCCTCCAGCAGCTCGCAGGCCCGCTGGAACGCCTCGAGGATCGGGCGCCCGGCCGCCCACGTGCGCTGGTCCAGCGCCTTGGCCCGGTTGAACAGGTTCTCGACGTTGTAGCTGGCGAGCCGCATGGGCCGTAAGTTACATGCCCGCGGCACCGGCCGGACGGCATCGACGCGACGGATGCTTTACAGCGTGTCGAAGGTCCGCCTACGGTCCGGCACGCCGGCGCCCGCCAGTGCCGGCACCCTTTGCCGCAGGAGGACTCCCGACATGAGACGCCGTACCGTGGCGATCGTCGCCGCGGGCGCACTGTTCGCACTGTCTGTGTGCGCGCCGCCCGCCACCGCCGCGCCGGACCCCGGGTCGCCGGTCAAGGTGAACCAGGTCGCCTACGTGCCGGGCCTGCCGAAGCAGGCCACGATCGTCAGCTCCGCCACGACGCCGATCGGCTGGACGCTGCGCAACGCCGCCGGCGTGACCGTCGCGAGTGGACAGACGACCGTGAAGGGCGCCGACACCCTGTCCGGCGACAACGTCCACATCGCCGACTTCTCCGCCTACGACACCCCGGGCAGCGGCTACGTGCTGTCGGCCGGCGGGTCGGACAGCTACCCGTTCGACATCTCCGCCGCGCCGGTGCAGCAGCTGCGGAAGGACTCGCTCGCCTTCTTCTACCACCAGCGCAGCGGCATCGCGATCGAGTCGCAGTACGTCGGCAGCCGCTACGCCCGCCCCGCCGGGCACGTCGGCGTCGCGCCGAACCAGGGCGACACGTCCGTGCCGTGCCGGACGAGCTGCGGCTACTCCCTCGACGTGCGCGGCGGCTGGTACGACGCCGGCGACCAGGGCAAGTACGTCGTCAACGGCGGCATCGCCGCGTGGCAGCTGCTCGACATCTACGAGCGGAGCACCGACCGGGCCGCGCTCGGCGACGGCACCCTCGCCATCCCGGAGCGGGCCAACGGCGTCCCGGACGTCCTGGACGAGGCCCGCTGGGAGGTCGAGTTCCTGCTGCGGATGCAGGTGCCGGACGGCCGTACCGACGCCGGCATGGTCCATCACAAGATCCATGACGAGAACTGGACCGGGCTGCCGATGCGCCCGGAGGCCGACCCGCAGCGGCGCCTGCTGTCGCCGGTGAGCACCGCCGCCACCCTCAACCTCGCCGCCGTCGCGGCGCAGGCGGCCCGGATCTGGCGCACGATCGACCCGGCGTTCTCCGCCCGGGCCCAGACCGCCGCCGAGAAGGCGTACGCCGCGGCGAAATCCAACCCGAACCGGATCGCCAGCGGCAGCGACAGCACCGGCGGCGGCGCGTACGACGACAGCACCGTCACGGACGAGTTCTACTGGGCGGCGGCCGAGCTGTTCACCACCACCGGCGGCGCGTCCTACCGGGCCGACGTGACCGGCTCGCCGCTCTACAAGGGCGCCGGCTTCAACCAGCGCGGCTACGACTGGGGCTGGGTCGCCGGCCTCGGCGACACCACCCTCGCGATCGTCCCCAACGGCCTGCCCGCGGCCGACATCGCGGCGACCAGGGCCAGGTTCGCGACGTTCGCCGACGGGCTGCTGACCCAGATGGCGGCGCAGGGCTACCCCGCCCCGAACGGCGGCCCGACCTACAACTGGGGCTCCTCCGGGCAGATCGCCAACAACGCCGCCGTCCTCGGCCTCGCCTACGACTTCACCGGCCTCGCGAAGTACCGCACCGGCGCGTTCCAGGCCCTCGACTACCTCCTCGGCCGCAACCCGCTCAACCAGTCCTACATCGCCGGGTACGGGGAGAAGGCCGTCCGCAACGTGCACCACCGGTTCTGGGCCAACCAGGCCGACGCGTCGCTGCCGACCGCGCCGCCCGGCGCGCTGTCCGGCGGCCCCAACAGCGGCCTGCAGGACCCGGTCGCGCAGGCGCAGCTCGCCGGCTGCAAGGCGCAGAAGTGCTTCGTCGACGACATCGGCGCGTACTCCGTCAACGAGGTCGCGATCAACTGGAACTCGGGCCTCGCGTCCCTGGCCAGCTGGGCCGCCGAGCACACCGGCACTGTCCCGCCGCGGGACACCACTGCGCCGACCGTGCCCGGCACGCCGGTCGCCTCCGACGTCACCGCGACCTGGCTGCGCCTCACCTGGGCCCCGTCCAGCGACCCGGAGAGCGGCGTCACCGGCTACGAGGTGCGCCGCGTGTCCGGCTCCACCTCGACGGTCGTGGCGACCACCACCACCGCCTCCGCGTCGATCACGGGCCTGACGCCCGCCACCGCCTACACGTTCGTGGTCGCCGCCCGCAACGGCGCCGGCCTCACCTCCGCCGCGTCGGCGCCCGTCACCGTGACCACGGCGGACCCGCCCGCGGATGCCCGGCCCTCCACGCCCGGCCTGCCCGTCGCCTCCGCGGTGACGGCCACCGGCTTCACGCTCACCTGGGCCGCCTCCACCGACGACAACGGCGTCACCGGCTACGAGATCCACCGCCGGCAGGGCGACGCGCTGTCGATCCTCGCCACCAGCACCGGGCCGTCGGTCACGCTGACCGGCCTCACCCCCAACACCGAGTACATCCTCATGGTGCGCGCCAAGGACACCGCGGGACAGTTCTCCCTGTTGTCGTCGCCCGTCACGGTACGGACGGCGGCCGCACCGACCGGCGGCTGCACGGTGGCCTACTCGGCGAACAGCTGGGGCGCCGGCTTCACCGGTAGCGTCACGATCACGAACACCGGGACCACGGCGTGGACCTCGTGGACGCTGGGCTTCACGTTCCCCGGCGACCAGCGCGTCACCCAGGGCTGGTCCGGCCGCTGGACGCAGACCGGCGCCGCCGTCACCGCCACGAACGAGTCCTGGAACGGCGCGGTGCCCGCCGGAGGCACCGTCAGCCTGGGCTTCAACGGCTCGTACACCGGCAGCAACACCAACCCGACGGTCTTCACCGTCAACGGCACCACCTGCACCTGACCCGCACCGCCCCAGACGCCGGCCACCGCACTGGTGGCCGGCGTCGGCGGGGCGGTTACATGGGGTTCCAGCCGTCGGTGCCGGCCAGGTACTTCTGCGCCGCGACCGTGGGCCTGCCGCTGGTCGGGGGCGGGCCGGCGGTCGCGGTCGCGCCGCCGACGTGGTTGAACGACCACTGCATGCGCGCGATGTCGGCGCACGTCTCCTGCACGATCGGGTTGCCGCCGGCGGTGGAGCCGTCCTTGTCGCTGAGGCAGAGCCCGGAGGAGACGCTCTTCACGATGTACTTGCCCGCGGCCGCCGAGGACGCCGTGAAGGTCCACTGCTGGTTGGTGGAGACGCCGCAGATGCCTCGCCCGGTGCCCGGATTACGGAAATTCGTGGCGGCGGCGCGGGCCCCCGGCCGGCGGCGGAAACGTTCACGCCCCCCGGCGAGATACCCCGTGGCGCCCCGCGCGGCGCGGGTGGTGAAATCGGCCGATGATCGACGTGCGGCTGCTGACGTTCAACACGCTCATGCGCGACGACGTCCCGGCCCGGCTGCGGGCGCTCGGCCCGGTGCTGGAGCGGGCCGCGTACGACGTGGTGTGCCTGCAGGAGGTGCTGCACGGCGGCAGCGTGCGCCTGCTGCGGCGGGGCGCCGGCTTCCGGCACGTGGCGGTCACGCGGGCGGCGCTGCCGTCGGGCGGGCTGATGCTCATGTCGCGGTGGCCGATCCTGCGGTACCGGTTCGCGCGGTTCCGGATGGCCGGGCCGTTGCGCACCGAGCAGCTCATGCGCAAGGGGGCGCAGCTCGCGGTCGTCGAGACGCCGGCCGGGCCCCTCGCCGTCGTCAACACCCACCTGTCCGCGAACCGCGACGACGACTGGTCGGACGGCAACCGGTTCACCCGCGTCATCCGCCAGGAGCTCGACCACCTGGCGCGGCTGGTCCGCGGGTTCGAGCCGCAGCTGCCGGCGGTGGTCGTCGGCGACTTCAACGTGCCCCGCGACTCGGCGGCGTTCACCGGGTTCGCCGCGGCGGCCGGCCTGCGCGACGTCCTCGCCGGCGACCCGACGACGACGTTCCGGCCGACGCCGCGCTGGCCCGCGCCGCCCGCCCTGGACCAGGTCCTGGTCCGAGCGCTGACGGCGGACGCCCGGACGGTGCTGCAGGATGCGGTCCGGGTCGCCGACGGACGGGAGCTGTTCCTGTCCGACCACTACGGCCTGGAGGCCGATCTGTCCTTCGGCGGACCTGTCACGGGGGAGCGGCGCGCTTCGTGACGATCGGGACCGGCGGCCGGGCAGGTGCCGGCGTTACTCAGGTCGCGATCAGTGGGGGCAGCGCGAACAGCATCACCGTCGACCAGGTGACGTGCGTCAGGACCGGGGCGAGGACGCCGCCGGACGCGCGGCGCTGCAGGGCCAGGACGGTGCCGAGGACGACGGCGGCGAAGACGAGCATCGGGTTGCCGGTGGCGACGGTGGCGATCGCGTAGACGGCGGTGGAGATCGTCACCGGGAGGGTGCGGCCGACGGCGGCGAAGAGCGCGCCGCGGAAGAAGAGCTCCTCGGCGGCGCCGTTGGCGAGGGTGACGACGGTGATGAGGACGAGCGAGCCGTACCTGGCGTGGTCGAGCACGTCGTCGGTGTAGGCGCGCAGCGGCGGGATCTCCCGCACGACCAGCGCCCCGGCCACGAACACCGCCCCGGCGAGCAGGCCGGTCAGGATCGGGGTCGCGACGGGGCGGCGCAGCGTGTCGCGGAACAGGATGTGTCCCAGGTGCAGCGGGCCGGACAGCAGCGCCCCGGCGACCCACGTCGCGGCGACGGCGAGGGCCATCGGGTAGAACAGCGCGTCGCCGGGGCGGATCGACAGCGACAGCCCGAGCAGCACCGCGCCGACGACGAGGGTCACCGCGGCGACGACCCGCCGACGGCGGAACTGCGCGTCCGACTGGGTGTGGTCGCGCGGCACGCGGTCGACGAACGCGGCCCTGACCAGGCGCCTCACGACGCGCGGTCCCGCAGGGCGAGCCGGACCGCCTCGTCGTAGCCGATCGTCGGGCCGGGCACGACCTTCTCGATGCCGTGGTCGCGGACGACGACCTCGTTGCTCAGCGAGTCGACGAGGTTCCGGGCCGTGGTCAGGTCCACGTCGGTGACGAGCGCCAGCCACGACGCCGACAGGCGGGGCGTGAGCAGCGGCACCGTCACATTCGGCAGGCGATCGCCGCGCACCGCCGCCGCACGCGTCAGCATGTCGATGTAGCGCAGCACCTCGGGGCCGCCGATCTCGTAGACCTTGCCGCGGGCCTCGACCAGTTCCAGGACTCCGACAAGGTAGCGGCCAGGTGCGACCCGATGAACCCGGAGGCGCCGGTCACCAGCACTGTCTTCGTCACCGCCACCTCCTACCCCACCCGGGCCGCGCCATCGCAAATCGACGCAGCAGCCCGGACCGGCTACGACGGCGACGCGGCCCGGTCCAGCTTGCGGGTGTCGCGCAGCTCGACGTAGGGCTCCTCCGCCTCCGGGTGGCCGGCCTGGATGGCGCGGCTGCGCTGCAGCTCGGCGTCGAGCTCGGCGCCGACCAGGATCGCGATGTTGCTGATCCACAGCCAGATCAGGAACACGATGACGGTGGCGAGGCTGCCATAGGTCTTGTTGTACGAGCCGACGCAGCGGTGCGACCGGTCTCGTTCTCTGGGTGCCCGTCCGTGTTGTCTGCCATGCCGACCTCCAAGCCGTGGACCTCACGTTTCGGCTTTCCCTGCCGGGGGCCGCCGAACCATCCGCGGTGCCGCCGGTGGGGGTGTTTGGTTGCCGGACGGCAAGGGCATCACGCCTGCAAATGAACGGGAGGTGCGTCATGGCCATGCCCCGATCGGGCGGCGACGATCCGCAGCAGCTGCGGGAGCAGATCGCGCGGACCCGCGCCGAGCTCGGCAGCACGGTCGAGGCCCTCGCCGCCAAGGCCGACGTGAAGGCCCGCGCCAAGGACGCCGCCGCGCAGGCCGCCGAGCGCGCCAAGGGCGCCGCCGCCGACGCCGCCAGGAACCTCGCCGAGACCGTCTCGGACAAGGCGGTCGCCGTGCGGCGGCCGCTGGCCCTCGCCGCGATCGGCGCCGCCGTGCTCGTCGCGGTGCTCGTCGCCGTCGCCGTCCGCCGCCGGGGGCGATGATGAGCGGCTGGGGCGCGAAGCTCGCGTACAAGCCGGTCGGGCTCGCCCTGGGCGTCGGCTCCGGCCTGGTCGCCGGGCTGGTCTTCAAGCAGGTCTGGAAGGTGCTCGGCAACGACGACGACGCGCCGAACGCCACCGACGAGGATCGCGGCTGGGGCGAGATCCTCGTCGCCGCCGCGCTGCAGGGCGCGATCTTCGCCGTGGTGAAGGCGACCGTGGACCGGGCGGGCGCGGTCGCCGTCCACCGGGCCACCGGCCGCTGGCCCGGCTGATCCCGCCACGACGTCGCCCGATCGGGGCGCACCGTTTTCCTCTCCCGGCGCCGGGGTACTGCCCGATCCACACAACGAACTCCTGGAAGAGGGAGCCGGACCGTGACCGACGTCGTGGAGCCTCGCAGCCGGTGGCGGCCCAACGTGCTGATGCGTGGATACGCGGCGCTCGTGGTCGCGCTGCGCTGGCTGATCGTCGGCGGGTGGGCCGTCGCGGTCGTGCTTTCCGTGCAGTACCTGCCGGCCACCAACCAGGGCGGCAGCGACCTGGAGCAGCTGGTGTCCGCCGGCAACCCGGCCGTCGCCAGCGAGGTCCGCTCGTTCGAGAAGTTCGGCTTCCCGCTGCTGAGCCGCGTCGCCGTGGTGCAGCGCAAGGCCGATGGGCTGCCGCAGGCCACCCAGACCGAGGCGGTCGCCCGCGCCCGGGCGGTCAGCGACGGCACGTACACCGACGTCGCGCCGATCCGTGCGGCGGTCCCGGTCATGAACACCCTCGGCCTCTTCCCCGGCTCCGCCGAGGACGGCACCACGATCGTGACGCTGCTCTTCACGGACCCGGACGTCACCTTCGCCGACCAGGTCGCCGCCGCGGAGAAGTTCGTGGCCGCGCACTACGGCGCGGACGACGCCGTCGTCGGGATCACCGGCTCGGTGCCGGCGCGGGTCGAGCAGACCCGCATCCTGCAGTCGAAGGTGCCGACCCTGGAGCTGATCACCGTCGGCGCGGTGTTCCTCATCGTGGCGTTCGCGTTCCGGTCGCTGATCGCGGCGCTGCTCGCGCTCGGCGCCGCCGGGGTCGCGACGCTGCTGACCCTGCACGTCGGCGGCGCGCTCGCCGAGCGGCTCGGGGTGCCGGTGCCGCAGGAGACCCAGCCGCTGCTGGTCGCGCTGCTGCTCGGCGTCGTCACCGACTACGTCGTGTTCTACCTGTCGGCGGCGCGCCGGCAGCTGGCCGCCGGGGAGTCGCGGCTGGACGCCGCGCGGCACGCGACCGCGCGCTACACCCCGATCATCGCGATCGCCGGGGCGACCGCCGCCGCCGGCACCGGCGCGCTCATCGTCGCCGACGCACCGACCTTCCGGGCGTTCGGCCCCGGGATGGCGCTCGCCATCCTCATCGGCGTGCTGGTGTCGGTGACCCTGGTCCCGGCGCTGCTGGCGATCTTCGGCCGGTTCGTCTTCTGGTCGCCGCTGCGCCGCCCGCTCGGCACCCGCGGCGCCGAGCCGGCCCCGGTCGGCGGGCGCTGGTGGGCCAGGCTGCTGACCCGCCGCTGGTTCGCGCTGCCGGTGCTGCTGCTGTGCGTCGGCGGGCTCGTCGCGGCCGCGCTGCCGCTGCAGCACATCCGGCTCGGGGTGTCGTTCGTCGAGGCGCTGCCGCCGGGGCACCCGACCCGGGTCGCGGCCGACGCCGCGGAGACCGGCTTCGCCGACGGCATCCTGTCGCCGACCGAGGTGCTCATCGAGGGCGCCGGCGTCGCGGGCCGCCAGGCGGAGCTCGCGAAGCTGCAGCAGGCGCTGTCCCGCGAGCCCGGCGTCGCCGCCGTCCTCGGCCCCGGCACCCAGGGCCTGCCGGAAGGGCTCAGCGTCTTCCAGGCCGGCGACGGCTCCGCCGCGCGCTTCCTGCTCGTCCTCGCCGACGAGCCGCTCGGCGCCCGGGCCGTCGACACCGCCGGCCGGCTCGACCGCGACCTGCCGGGCCTGCTGCGCGACGCGGGGCTCGACGGCGCGACGGCGAGCCTCGGTGGCGACACCGCCGTCGCCCGCGTCATCGTCGACCAGACCGTGCACGACCTGGGCCGCATCGCGATCGCGGCGCTGCTGGCCAACCTGCTCTTCCTGGTGCTGTTCCTGCGGGCCCTGATCGCCCCGATCGGCCTGCTGCTCTGCAGCGTCCTCGCCATCGGCGCCACCCTCGGCCTGACCACGTACGTCTTCCAGGACCGCCTCGGCGGCGACGGCCTCACGTTCTACGTCCCGTTCGCGGCGGCGGTGCTGCTCGTCGCGCTCGGCTCCGACTACAACATCTTCGGCATCGGCCCCGCCTGGCGCGAGGCCCGGACCAGGCCGCTGCGCGAGGCGCTCGCGATCACCCTGCCGCACTCGGCGAAGGCCATCCGCACCGCCGCGTTCACGCTCGCGGTGAGCTTCGGCCTGCTGCTGATCGTGCCGCTGCGCCCCTTCCGGGAACTCGCCTTCGCCCTCGCGGTCGGCGTGTTCATCGACGCGTTCATCGTCCGGTCGCTGCTCGCCCCGGCGCTGCTGAGCGTCCTGGGGTCGACGGTGGCCCCGACCGTCGACCCGCCGCCCCCCGGTGCCGGGGAGCCGCTCGTCGTCGAGCAGCGCGCGCACTCAAGAGACGCTCAAGACCTGCGCACCGCGGGCTCGTACGACGGCTGAGTGGCTACGCTCGATACATGCTGATCGCGAAGCGGACCAGCGTCTGGCGGGCGCGCTATACAGTCACGCAACAGGGCCACGCCGTCGCCGCGTGGGAGGGCGGGGTCTGGCGCGGCGGCGGCCAGCTGACCGTCGCCGGCCAGTCGTTCCTCGTCCGCGGCAACGCGTGGGGCAGCCGCTTCGTGATGCAGGACAAGGCCGGCGAGTCCGTCGCCGCCGCCGACCGGGTCGGCCGCAAGCAGTGGACGGTCACCGCGGGCGGCGTCACGTACCAGTTCCAGCGCGCCTCGGTGTGGAGCCAGGCCCAGGACCTGTACGCGGGTGGCCGCAAGGTCGGCTCGGTCCGCAAGACCAGCTTCTGGGGCAGTGACGTCGAGGTCGACCTGCCGGGCCTCCCGCTGCCGGTGCAGGTCTTCGTCCTCGGTGTCGTCGTCACGATGTGGGAGGCGCAGTCGGCCGCGGCGGCGTCAGCCTCGGCCTGACGGCCCTTCTACGACCACCGCGCCGATGCGCTCGTGCATCGGGCGGCGCTCCAGGGCGGCGATGGCCTCCTCGACCAGGCGGCTCAGCGGATAGGGCAGCTCCGCGTCGAACGCCTCGGCGGCCGCGACGGTCGCCGCCATCTCCGCCTCGATCGTCGGCATGAGCCGGGCGGCCCGGTCGGTGAGGTGGACGATGCGCTGCCTGGCGTCGGCGCCGGGCTCCAGGCGCACCAGGTCCTGCCGGGCCATCTCCGCGACGGTCTGGCTCGCCGCCGAGTGGGTGACGCCGATCGCGACGGCCAGGTCGCGGATCGTGCTGGGCCCCTGCCGGGCGAGGGTGCGCACGACCGGGGCGAACCTGGGGCGGATGTCGGGCAGCCCGAGGTCCGCGTAGACCCGGGCGACGTCGCCGTCGAGCAGTTCGAGCAGGTGCCGCAGCCGGCTGCCGAGGAATGTCACAGCACTAATATAACAGCGCTGTTGTATTCTGCTCGGCATGTACCCACCCATCGAGCCGCACGACGAAGGCATGCTCGACGTCGGCGACGGCAACCTCGTGCACTGGTCCGTCAGCGGCAACCCGGCCGGGCTGCCCGCCGCCGTCGTCCACGGCGGGCCGGGCTCCGGCAGCAGCCCGCGGACCCGGCGCTACTTCGACCCGGAGCGCTACCGGATCGTGCAGTTCGACCAGCGCAACTGCGGCCGCAGCACACCACACGCGTCCACACTGGACGCCGACCTGCGGCACAACACGACCGACCACCTCGTCGCCGACATGGAGCGGCTGCGCGAGCACCTCGGGATCGACCGGTGGCTGCTGTTCGGCGGGTCGTGGGGGTCGACGCTGATCCTCACGTATGCCGAACGCCACCCGCACCGCGTCGCCGGCATCGTCATCGACGGCGTGACCTCCACCCGCCGCCGCGAGCGCGACTGGCTCTACGAGGGCGTCGGCCGCTTCTTCCCCGCGCAGTGGGCGGCGTTCCGCGACCACGTGGCACCGGTGAGCGACCGGACACCGGCAGGTTCGGCCGACCTGGCGCCGGCGAACGCGGCCGACCTGATCGCCGCTTACGCACGGCTGATGGGCTCGCCCGACCCGGCCGTGCGCGCCGCCGCGGCGCAGGCGTGGTGCGCCTGGGAGGACACCGCCGTCTCGCTCGAACCGAACGGCGTGCCCGACGCGTACAGCGGCCGCCCCGACGACGCGAAGCTCGCCATGGTGCGCATCTGCACCCACTACTTCGCCAACGCCGCCTGGCTGGAGGAGGGCGTCCTGATCCGCGACGCCGATCGGCTCGCCGGGATCCGCGGCGTGCTGCTGCACGGCCGGTTCGACATCAGCAGCCCCCTGGAGACGGCCTGGCTGCTCGCCGAGCGCTGGCCGGACGCCACGCTGACGGTCGTCGAGGACTCCGGCCACACCGGCAGCGACACGATGCGCACCCTGATCCGCGAGGCCCTCGACTCGTTCGTCTGACCGGCGTTCAGCGCAGCCGGGCGGCGAAGTCCCGGAACCGGGACACCGCGTCGCCCCGGACCGCGGCGCCGTGGCCGAAGACCGCGACCTGGAAGTCGAGCTCGGCGAGGCGGGCGGCGCTGCGCACCGCGACGGCATGGTCGGCGTTGGTCACCTTCGGCGACGCCCGCACCCTCCCAAGCATCGCGGTCGCCGCGTCCCCGGCGAACAGCACCCCGCCGCCGCGGTCCAGCAGGAACGACACGTGCCCCGGCGTGTGCCCGGGAGTGTGCACGGCGGTGATCCCGGAGACCCCGGTAGGCCCGTCGCCTTCGAGGGTCCGGTCCACCGGCGCCGGCTCGGCCCGCAGGAACCGCGCCGACAGCCGCAGCAGCCAGTGGTGGACGGGCGCCGGCCGCTCCCCGGTGATGACCGGCGCGTCCTGCCGGTGCGCGACGACCCGCGCCCCGGTGCGCTGCCGCAGGTCCGCCAGCGACCCGGTGTGGTCGGCGTGCTGGTGCGTCATCAGGATCGTGTGCACGTCGGCGAGGTCGTGCCCGGTCGCGCGGACCGCGACGCCCAGCTTGCCGGCCCTGTGCGGCAGCCCGGTGTCGACGAGCACGAGGCCGTCGTCGACCTCGATGAGGTGCGCGTGCACGTAGCCGAACGCGATCTCCCACACGCCGTCCACGATCCGCCGCACGCCGGTCCCTTCCGTCGGCCCCCAGCTTGCGCGACCGCCGGCACCGGCCGCCACGCGACGGTGGAAATTCACTCCGGGGCCCCGGAGTGACGCCGGGGCCCCGGAGCGCTGGTCAGCCGAGGTAGCGGCCCCACGGGCCGGTGATGGCCAGGGTGATGCCGGGAACCTGGATGTTGACGAACAGGACCTTGCCGTCCGGGGAGAACGTCGGGCCGGTGAACTCGGAGTAGGTCGGGGCGCCGTTGGAGGTGCCGTTGCTGAGCATGTTGCGGGCGATGGCGTAGGTCGGACCGCCGGGGACGGAGCTCAGCACGTGCGAGGCGCGGACGCCGTCCTCGGCGAGGACGAGGGTGCCCCACGGGGTGACCGTGACGTTGTCGGGCCCGTCGAAGGTCAGGTCGGCGTACTTCGGCGCCGGGCCCTCGCCCTCGGCGGCGGAGTTGTGCGGGAAGTACGTGACCAGGGTGATGGTCTGGTCGGAGTAGTCGTAGAACCACACCATGCCGTCGTGCTTGGTCGCGTCGGCGGGCAGGTCGTTGGCGCCGAAGGCGAAGCTGTTGACGATGTAGCAGCCCTTGCGGGTGCTCCAGACGCCCTCGAACTTCTTGCCCCGGGTGACGGTGCCGTCGGCGAACTGGGTGCGGACCGGCTTGGTGGTCGCGTCGCGGTCCGGCACCTCGAGCCAGGTCACCTTGAACGGGCGGCCGATCTGGGCGGAGGTGAGGTACGCGACGTCGGGCAGGATGCTGCCGTCGTCGAGGCGGATCTGCATCGCCTCGAGCTTGCCGGCGTCGTCGGCCAGCGAGTTGGCGATGCCCGCGCCGAGGCGCTTGCCGTCGGTCGAGCGCCAGCGGTAGAACAGGCCGTTGGGGCTGCTGGCGTCCTCGGACAGGTAGACGTGCTTGAGGTCCGGGTCGACGGCGAGGGCCTCGTGGTCGTACCGGCCGAACGCCTTGATCGCCTTGGGCAGCTGCTTCTTGGACTCGGCCGGGAAGACCTCGAAGACGTAGCCGTGGGCCTTCTCGTAGGTGCCGGTCTGGCCGCCGGCGGTCCAGGTGGCGCCGGCGTTGGCGGTGGTCTCCTCGCAGGTCAGCCAGGTGCCCCACGGGGTCACGCCGCCCGCGCAGTTGCGCAGCGTGCCGGAGATGCCGACCCACTCGCCGGTGCGCCGGCCGTTGCCGTCGGTGGTGATGACGGTGCAGCCGCCCGCGTTGGGCGCGCCCGGGTCGTACACGGTGCCCTCGATGTGCGGCACGCCGTACGCGATGGTGTGCGGGTTGAGCTCGTGGTTCTGGATGATCGTGAGCTTGTTGTGGCCGGCGGCGACGACGCCCGTGCCGTCGTGGTAACCGGGCGTCTTGCCCTGGTTGCCGTTCATCTCCGTGCTGCCCTCGCGGGTGACGATCGTGTAGGAGAAGCCCTCGGGCAGCGCGAGGATGCCGTTCGGGTCGTCCTTCAGCGGCGGGAACGGGCGCCCGCCGGAGGACGGCCGGTGCTCCTCGTGCGCGAGGGCGGGCTCGGCGAGGGTCGGCAGGGCACCGGCGACGGTCAGGCCGACGCCCGCCGCGGCCGTACCACTGAGAACTTGACGGCGAGAAACAGTCACGCTGGCACGCTCCAAAGAAGTCTGCTTGATTCCTTCGCAGCCTCGGAGACGCCGGTGAACCGTGGGGAAATACAAGGCGAACGATGCACGTCGCCGACCCGCACAGCGGGCGGTCAGTCCCACCAGAAGTGCCAGGCGGGCGCGCCGACGAGGCCCGCCGCGTAGCCGGGCAGGTCGGTGCCGCCCCACACGGTGTCGGGGCAGAAGGCGACGTGCTCCGCGGCGACCGTCAATGCCTCGTCCACCGTGGACGGTGGCGCGGCGACGCTCAGGAACAGCTCGGCGAAGCGACCCCGACGACCCGGACCCCGAAGCGCTCCTCCCAGCTGCGCAGGACCGCGCTGATGTGGGCGGTGTCGTCGGTGTGGTTGGCGGGGCCGTCCCAGCCGACGACGGTGAGCGCGTCGGCGCCGCGACCGGCGGCGACCAGGCCGAGCCGCCACGGCCGGCGGGACGCGACGAGCGCGGCCGCCTCCCGGTCGGCGGTCGCGTCGGCGTCGGCGGGGTCCACGCCCGCCGCGGGTGCCAGCCCCGGCCACGGGCCGCGTTCGTCGCCGGTCTCCGCCCACCACTTCGGCAGCAGCGCCGCCGGGTCGTGGTCCGCGGGGTCGGACATGTCTTCGGGGACGAGCTCACCCTCGATCCACGGGCGGCACGGGTCGCCGTCGAGGTGCGTCAGCAGCAGGGGCCACAGGCCGGTGGCGGGGTGCGCGGCGCGCAGCTCCTCCCACAGCCCCGGCGGCGGGGACGTCTTGCTCAGCCAGAGCACCGGCGGCTCGTCGTCGTCGAGGTCGGGCCGGATGGTCTTGCCCGGGGGCAGCGGCACGGTGAGGGCCTTGACCCGGGCGGGCAGCGTCAGACGCTTCGCGGACACCCGCACGACCGTATCCGATCGGCGCCGGGTGGGACAGCCGCCGGGCGCCGTGTCCATCGACGAACTCGGCCGCTCCGGCGGCCTTTCAACCGGGTGCCGCGGTCCCCGTCCGTCCGTGCCGGGCCGCCCGCCGGGTCGGCCGGTCCTGTCACGGACGGCCTGTCTCGGTTGCCGGACCGGCCGGTCCTGTTGCGGGTGGCCTGTCTCGGTTGCCGGACCGGCCGGTCCTGTTGCGGGCGGCCTGTCTCGGTTGCCGGGTCGGCCGGTCCTGTTGCGGGCGGCCCGTCTCGGTTGGCGGGCCGCCCACAGGGTCAGCCGATCACCCTGTCCCGGCCGGCGAGGACGGCGAAGCCGCCCATCACTGCGATCAGTGCGCACATCGTCGCCAAGGGCAACGTCCACGAGCCGCTCGCGTCGCGCAGCGCGCCGATGAGGACGGGGCCGCACGCGGCCAGGAGGTAGCCGACCGACTGCGCCATCCCCGACAGGGCCGCGGCCTGGCGGTGGTCGACGGCACGCAGGCTGAACAGCGACAGGCACAGCACGAGCGACAGGCCCGCACCGAGGCCGGCGCTCACCAGCCACACGACGGGCAGGCCGGGCGCGAGCAGCAGCCCGCCCACGCCGAGCAGGATCATCGCGGTGCACAGCAGGGCGACCAGCCGCTGGTCCGGCAGGCGGCGCATGAGGTGCGGGGCGGCGAGGTTCGCCACGACCACGGCGATCAGGTAGACGAACAGGTGCCAGCCGGCCGTCGTGGCGCTGACCCCGTGGTCCTGCTCGATGCTCGGCAGCCAGGCGACCATCACGTAGAAGACCAGCGACTGCAGGCCCATGAACAGCGTCACCTGCCAGCCGATCGGGCTGCGCCAGGGCGAGCGGTGCGCGACCGTCGCGCCGGCGCCGCCGTCGGGGCCCGCCGGGCGGGTGCGCAGCCGGGGCAGCCAGACGGCGGCGGCGACGACCGTGAGCCCGACCCAGCAGCCGAGCGCGATCCGCCAGCCGGCGGTGGACTGGCCCGCGATGGGCACGGCGACGCCGGACGCGATCGCCGCGACGATGCTCTGCGTCGCGGAGTAGCCGCCGGACAGCTGCGCGACCCGGTCCGGGAAGTCCCGCTTGACCAGGCTGGGCAGCAGCACGTTGAAGAACGCGATCGCCGCGCCGATGGCGACCGTGCCGGCCCAGATCCCGCCGGCGACCGGCACCGACCGCAGCACGATGCCGGCGGCGAGCACGGCGAGGCCCAGGCCGAGGGTGCGCTCCAGCCCGAGCCGCCGCGCCACCAGCGGGGCGACCGGCGAGAAGCCCGCGAACGCGAGCAGCGGCAGCGCGGTCAGCACACCGGCTGCGGTCGCGGTCAGGCCGAGGTCGGCGCGCACGTCGTCGAGCACCGGCCCGACGGACGTCAGCGCGGCCCGCAGGTTGGTGGCGATCAGCAGGATGCCGACCACGAGCAGCCCGGTGCGGGCCCGCACCGGGGCGAGGGTGGCGGTCACGACGCGCTCCCGCGCAGGATGTCGCGGCCCTCGGCGACCAGCGCGACGCTGCACGCCTCGGCGGCGTCGGGGTCACCGGCCTCGATCGCGTCGACCAGGTGGTGGTGCAGGTCGTGCACGGTGCTGTCGTGGTCCAGCGCGGCGCTGTCGCTGATCGTCTGCGTGATGACGGGGCTCAGGTGCTGGTACAACTCAGCGAGCAGCGGGTTGCCGCCGGCGATGACGACCGCGCGGTGGAACGCGAAGTCGGCCTCGACGAAGCCCGCCAGGTCGCCGGTCCGGGCTGCGTCCCGCCGGTCGAGCAGCTCGCGCAGGTGGGCGACGTCCTCGGCGGTGGCGTGCAGGGCGGCCCGGCGCGACCCGCGGTGCTCCAGCAGCGCCCGCACCTCGAAGGCGTCGTCGGGGTCGGCCTCCGCGACCCGCCGGCCGAGGGACACCTGCAGCTCGCTGTCGGCGCGCACGTAGGTGCCGTCGCCGGGACGCGCTTCGAGGAGTCCGAGGTGTACGAGCGCGCTCAACGCCTCCCGGACGGTGTTGCGACTGACGCCGAGCTGCTCGGTGAGCCGGTGCTCGGGCGGGATCCGGGAGCCGACCGGCCAGTCACCGGCCGCGATCAGCTGCTTGAACTGACCGGCGACCTGCGTGGCGAGGGGCACGGCCCGTTGCGGGCTCGACAGCACTCCGACCTCCAAATGTAGGACATTTGGATGGTAGGACAGATCGAATCTTTTCGCGAGCGTGGACGCGCGACTGCCCCGGCACCAACCGGCGCCGGGGCAGTCGCTGAGCGGGGTTACTTGACCGGCTTGACCGGCTTGGCCGACGGGTCCTCCTCACTGCCGGCCGGGCGGCCTTCTCGCGGCGGGGCCACGGTGGTGCAGGTCAGCGGCGTGTCGATGGGCACCAGGCGCTCGACCGAGCCGGGGGAGCCGCCCGTGACCTCCAGCTGGGCGGGGGTCAGGTACCCGATGAACAGCTGCTTGCCGGGCGGCAGGGCCGAGGCGTCGAAGACGAACGTCGCGTCGGCGCCCGCCAGAGGGCGCACGACGCCCGTGACGCCCGGGCCGGTGCCGTGCACCAGCGTCAGGTCGTCGCCCGGGCCGGCGCAGAACTCGCCGACCTTGACGACCACCGGGAAGCCGGCCTGCCGCAGGGCCGCCTCCAGGCCGGCGGGGTCCTCGAACCACTGTTGCTTGGTCCAGGTCACCTGGACCGTGCCGTCGGCCCGGGAGTCGACGGTGTAGGCGACCGTCCGGACGTGCACTTCGCCGGCCGCGTTCACGCCGGGCGCCGTGGCCGGGGGTCCCGCCGGGGGGTTGGCGAGGCTCGCCACGCCGAGCGCGACGCCGGCCACCGCCACGGTGCCGGCGGCGACGGTCGCCAGCCGGCGGCGGTTGCGGCGGGCCCGGCCGGTGCTCACGATGTCCTCGACGGGCGTGCCCATCGTGACCGCGTCGAGCGAGCCTCGCAGGGTGTCGAGGACGTCGGTGTCGTGGTCGTTCATGACTTCTCCTGACTGTTCATGACTGCTCCTGGCTGTGGTTGACGACGAGATGGCCGCGCAGCGTCGCGATCGCCCGGGACAGGTGCGCGGTGACGGTGCCCGGGGCCATGCCCAGGGCCTTGGCGGTGGCGGCGGTGTCGAGGTCGAGGAAGACCCGGAACGCGATGACCTCCCGCTGCCGGGGCGGCAGGGCGCGCAGCAGCCGCAGCAGCGCCGGGTCGAGGCCGCCGCCGGGCTCGCCGGTGCCGTCGGCGGTGTCCACGTGCCCGTCGCCGAGGTCGACCTCGCGGCGGTGCCGGCGCCACCACGACACCCGCAGGTTGAGCGCGGTGCGCACGACCCAGGCCCGCGGCGCCGGATGCCGCCGCACCTTGTGCCACGACATCCACGCCCGGGTGAACGCCTCGGCCACCAGGTCCTCGGCGACCTGGCGGTCCGCGACGCCGGCGAGCACGGCCCGCAGGCACCGGTCGCGCTCCGACCGGTAGAACTCGGTGAACTCCATGTGCCCCACGCCTCATGAACGCTTCAGGGCCCGGAATCACTTACCCGGGTTTCGCGAGGCCGTCGGTGACGGCGCCGGCGCGGACCGCTCGGCGTCGCCCGGCGCCGGTCGCGGACCCGTTCAGCGCCCGCGGGCCGCCATGAGCAGCTCGACCAGGTCGATGGCGGCCTCGACCGACCAGACGACGCTGAACGCGGCGAGCGCGGCGGGCAGCAGGCTCAGCAGCCCCGCGGCGGGCCAGGTGCGCGGGGTCAGCAGCAGCGACACCCGGCGGGGCACGATGCCCTGCGGGATCGCGACGTGCAGCACCGACCAGCCCGATCCGGCCGGGGTCGCGCCGGCACCGGAGGTCGCCAGCGCGGCCGCGCCGATGGCGTGCGCGACCGTGCGGCGGCTGCCCACCTCGACGGCGGCATGCTCGTCGGCGGCCCGCTCGAGCAGGTAGTCGACGTGCTTCGCGACCCACCACAGCGCCGGGTGGGCGGCGGCGGCCGTGTCCGCCAGGCGGGCCAGCCGGTGGTGCCGGCCGGCGAGGTGCGCCTGCTCGTGCGCGATGAGCGCGTCGAACTGCCGGTCGGTCAGCAGCGCCCGCATGCCGGTGGTGACCACGACGTAACCGGGCCGGCCGGGGACCGCGAACGCCTTCGCCTCCGCGTCGGGCAGCACGACCAGCGCCGTGCCGTCGCCGGCGGACCGGCCGAGCGCGAGGACGTCGCGGTGGTGGCGCCAGCGGCGGATGACGGAGACGGCGACGGCGGCGAGCAGCGCGACGCTGAGCCACGGCGCCCACGGCTCCGCGGCGGTGTCGGCCGTGACGACCGTCGCCGACCAGCCGAACACGCCGGCGACGGCCGGCACCTGGGCGAGCGCCTTCAGTGCGAACAGCAGCAGGTTGACGGTGCTGGCGGCGGCGACCACGGCCGCGGACCAGGCGACGGCACGGGCCGCGCCGGCGGGCGGGAGCCGGTCGGCGAGCAGGCGCACGACGAGCAGGATCAGCGGCGGCACCACGAGCACCGACCACACGAAATGATCGAACATGTGCCTCCCCCGCGCGGTGAGTCCGTGCCCCTCGCACTCTAACCAGATCGGTCAGCGACGACCGGCCACGGCTCGATAGAGTCGTCGCGATGAGTACACCACCGCCTCCGGGAGACCGCCGGCGCCGGCCCGGACAGCTCGAGGCGCAGGTGATCACGGTCCTCGGCGCCGCCGCCGGGCCGCTCACCCCGGGCGAGGTCCGCGACCTGCTCGATCCCGCCGGCGCGCTGTCGTACAGCGCCGTGGTGACCACCCTGACCCGGCTGCACGAGAAGGGCTCCGTCACCAGGCACCGCGACGGCCGGGCGTTCCGCTACGGGGCGCTCCGCGACGCGGCCGGGCTGGTCGCGGAGCGGATGAGCCGCCTGCTCGCCGAGGAGCCCGACCGGGCGACGGTGCTGCGCCGGTTCGTCGGCACCCTCGACGACCGCGACGAGCAGACCCTCCGCGCGCTGCTGCGGGAGCACCCCGAGGCGTGACCTCTGCTAACTTCTACGTCGTGTAGAAGTTCGGCGGGAGGTGCCTGGCATTGGTGCTCGACGACGTGCTGCTCGCCCTGCTGGGCGGCCGTGACAGCAGCGCGTGGGAGCTCATGCGGCGCCACGACGAGATCTTCGGCAGCGCCCGGCGGATGGACATCGTCCGCGTGATGGCGTCGGTGACGCGGCTGGAGCGGGCCGGCTTCCTGCGGGTCGACACCGCCGTCCCGGCCCGCATGGCCAGCAGCAACCGGCGCACCTGCTCGCTCACCGCCGCCGGGCGGCAGCGCCAGCGGACCTGGCTGTGCGCCCTGCCGCCGGACGTCAGCATCGAGGACGTGTACGTGCGGGGCATGCTCGCCGTGGAGTCCGCCGACGAGGCGACCTTCGACATGTTCATCCGCAGCGGGCTCGCCGTCACCCGCGCCCGCATGCACGCGCTCGCCGACGACGTGGCCGGCGCGGCCGCCGTGACCCGCGCGAAGGCCGCGTTCGAGCGGGAGACCGTCCGCGCCCTCGCTCTGTGGCTGCACCAGCTGCCCGACCACCGCCTGCCCCGCTCCGCCGCGGGCTGACCCACCTCCGACCGCCTGGCCGCCGGCCGCCTCGCTCCGCGTGCTGACCTACCTCCCGCCGTCTGGCTGTCGGTCGCCCTGCTCCGGCGGTCGGACCGGTCCGCCGCGGGCTGGCGGGGGGCGGCCGGTGCGGGCCGGGTAACGTCCATCGGGTCGGGCATCCTGCGAACCCCACGGACGGAGCGGCCCATGGCTCGCCATCGTGGCCGGATCGGCCCGTTCCCCAGGTGGACCCTCGCCGTGGCCGCCGTGGTGCTCGTCGCGGCCGGGGCGGCGCTGTGGTTCGTCGCGGCCGGTCGCGGTACACCGGCATCCGACGCACGCACGCCCGCTGGTGCCGGCACGCATGCCCCGGTGTCGCCGTCCGCCTCGCCGAGCGGTGACTGTGCCGCCGCGCTGGTCGCCAAGCTCACCCTGGAGCAGCAGGTCGGTCAGCTCCTTATGATCGGCACACCGATCGGGACGCCGCTCAACGCTGTCCAGGCGATTCAGCGGTACCAGCTGGGCGGCATCTTCCTGGCCGGCCGCAGCACGGCGTCGGCGGCGTCGCTGCGCCAGTCGATCGAGCAGCTGCAGGCGGCCGCGGCCAAGTCGGGGCTCGGCCTGCAGATCGGCGTCGACCAGGAGGGCGGGCAGGTCCAGACGTTGAAGGGCGCCGACTTCCCGGCCATCCCGTCCGCGGTCAACCAGGCCAAACTGGACGACGCGACGCTGAAGGCCAACACCGCCGAGTGGGTCGGCCGGCTCAAGGCCATCGGCGTCACCATCGACCTGGCTCCGGTCGCGGACGTCGTCCCGGCCTCCGTCGGCAAGGCCAACCCGCCGATCGGCGGCTTCGACCGCCAGTACGGCGCGACCCCCGAACCCGCCGCCGCCGACGTCGCCACCGTCGTGACCGCGATGCAGGGCGCCGGCGTGCTCGCTACGCTCAAGCACTTCCCGGGCCTCGGCCGCGTCCGCGTCAACACCGACACCTCCACCGGCGCCCGCGACGACATCACCACCGCCGACGACCCGGCCCTGCAGCCCTTCACCAGCGGCATCGCGGCCGGCTCGGCGGCGGTCATGATCTCCTCGGCGACGTACCCGAAGCTGGACCCGGCCAACATCGCCGCGTTCTCCGAGCCGATCGTCACCGGCCTGCTGCGCCAGAAGCTCGGCTTCGACGGCCTCGTGCTCTCCGACGACCTCGGCGCCGCCACCGCGGTCGCCTCAATCCCGCTCGGCCAGCGCGCCGTCCGCTTCATCAAGGCCGGCGGCGACGTGGCCCTGTCGGTGAAGCTGTCCGACGCCGGCCCGTGGACCGAGGCGCTCGTGACCGCCGCGAAGGGTGACCCCGCGTTCGCCGCCCGGGTGACCGAGTCCGCGACCCGGGTGGTCCGCGCCAAGCTCCGCGCCGGGCTGGCCCGCTGCGGCACCTGAACCGCCGCGGACCCGGCTACAGTCGCGATCATGCCGGCCACCTTCCCCTCGCACGCCGCCGCCGTCCTGCCGCTGAAGCTGTGGCGGCCCGCGTGGTTCGACGGGGTCGCCCTGGTCGTCGGCTCGGCCGCGCCCGACCTGCCGTACGCGATGCACTGCCACCCGCCGTTCACCAAGGGGCACACGTGGTGGGGCGTGCTGGCCTCGGTGCCCGTCACGACCGCGGCGACCCTGCTGGTGCGCCGGGCGGCACCGGAGGTCGCCGCGCACCTGCCGGGTCTCGGCCCGTTCGCCGTCCGTGACTACGGCGCCCTCACCAAGGCCCGGCACCCGTGGTGGGTCACGGCCGGCTCGGCACTCATCGGCGCCGCCAGCCACGTCGCGTGGGACCACCTGACCCACGACACGGTGACCGGCACCAGGGTCGGCCTGCCGCGCCTGGCCCGGGAGGTGCTGCCGGGGGTGCCGGCGTGGGTGCCGCTGCACCTGGCCTCCAGCGCGGTGGGCGCGGCGGCGTGGCTCGCCATGTCGGCGAGGCTGGGCCGCACCCGCCGGATCGCCGCGTGGCACGGCCCGGCGCCGCACGTCCAGCGGCGACCCGGGGCGTTCTGGGGCACCGCGGCGGCGGTCGGCGCGGCCGGCGCCGCGGCGGCCGCGCTCGCACCGCAGCCCCGCCGCCGGTACGTGCGCTTCCTGCCGGCCGTGCCCCAACCGGCGGTGGTCTCCGCGCGCCTCCTCGGCGTGACCGCGGCCGCCCTCATGACCGCCGCCGCCGTGCACCGCGCGATCACGGCAAGGCGACGCCCTGCCACCGAGCTCCACTGACCGCCCGGCACTCAGCACCGCCCCACGCCGAGTGGTGTGCCTGTTCGCCGTGTCCGCTGACCGCCGCCGCCGTCCCAGCACGACTGCCCGCCTGGTCTGGCCGCCCGGTCTGCCCCTCAACGCGCTCTCGGCGGGGTCAGGGGCTGAGGCGGTGGGTGAGGGCGGTGTGGCGGCCGCTGCCGACGGTGCGGACCGCGGCGGCGAGGGCGCGGCGTGAGCCGACCAGCACGACGAGGCGCTTGGCGCGGGTGACGGCGGTGTAGAGCAGGTTGCGTTGCAGCATCATCCAGGCGCTCGTGGTCAGCGGGATCACCACGGCGGGGTACTCGGAGCCCTGGGAGCGGTGGATGGTCATCGCGTACGCGTGCTGCAGCTCGTCGAGCTCGTCGAAGTCGTAGTCGATGGACTCGTCCTCGTCGGTGCGGACGGTGAGGGTCTGCTCGTCGGGGTCGAGGGCGGTGACGACGCCGAGGGTGCCGTTGAAGACGCCGGCCTGGCCCTTCTCGTAGTTGTTGCGGATCTGCGTGACCTTGTCGCCGACGCGGAACACCCGGCCGCCGGCGCGGCGCTCCGGCAGCCCGTCGCGGGACGGGGTGAGGCGCTCCTGCAACAGGGCGTTGAGCGCGCCGGCGCCCGCCGGGCCGCGGTGCATCGGGGCGAGGACCTGCACGTCGCGGCGCGGGTCGAGGCCGAACTTCGCCGGGATCCGGTGGTGCACCACGTCGACGGTGAGCTGCGCCGCGGCCTCGGTGTCGTCGCACGGGAAGAGGAAGAAGTCCCGCATGCCCTGCACGACCGGCGGCAGGCCGGCGTTGATCCGGTGCGCGTTGGTGACGACGCCGGAGTCGGCGGCCTGCCGGAAGACCTGCGTGAGGCGTACCCGCGGGACGGCCTGCGCATCGAGGACGTCGCGCAGCACGGCGCCGGCGCCGACGGACGGCAGCTGGTCGACGTCGCCGACGAGGAGCAGGTGCGCGCCGGGCGGCACCGCCTTGACCAGCTTGTTGGCGAGGATGAGGTCGAGCATGGACACCTCGTCCACGACGAGGAGGTCGACGTCGAGGGGGTTGTCCCGGTCGAAGCTGGCGTCGCCGCCGGGCTGGAGCTTCAGCAGCCGGTGTACCGTCGCGGCGGGCTGCCCGGTCAGCTCGGACAGGCGTTTGGCGGCCCGCCCGGTCGGGGCGACCAGCAGGATCTTCGCCTTCTTCGCGGCGGCGAGCTCGACGACCGACCGGACGGTGAAGCTCTTGCCGCAGCCCGGGCCGCCGGTGAGCACCGCGACCTTCGAGGTGAGCGCCAGCCGGACCGCCTGCTCCTGCTCGGGTGCCAGGTCGGCGCCGGTGCGTGAGCGAAGCCAGGCGAGCGCGCGGGTCCAGTCGACGCCGTGGAAGTGCGGCATCCGGTCGCCCCGCCCCCGCAGCAGGGTCAGCAGCGCGTTGGCCAGGGACTGCTCCGCGCGGTGGAACGGCACGAGGTACACGGCCGGCCCGTCGTTGCCGGGGACCGTCTCGCGCACCACCCCTTCCTCCGCGACGAGCTCGTCGAGGCAGCGGGTCGCGAGGTCCGCGGGCACGTCGAGGATCTTGGTGGCGTCGGCGACCAGCTGCGCGGCGGGCAGGAAGCAGTGCCCGTTGTCGGTGGCCTCGGAGAGGGTGTACTGGAGACCCGCCTTCACCCGCTCCGGGCTGTCGTGCGGGATGCCGACGGCCTGGGCGATCGCGTCGGCGGTCTTGAACCCGATGCCCCACACGTCGGTGGCCAGCCGGTAGGGCTCGGTCTTCACCACGTCGATGGACTTGTCGCCGTACTGCTTGTAGACGCGCACCGCGATCGACGTCGACACGCCGACGCCCTGGAGGAAGACCATCACCTCCTTGATGACCTTCTGCTCCTGCCACGCCGCGGTGATCTTCGCGGTGCGCTTCGGTCCCAGGCCGGGCACCTCGACGAGGCGCTCGGGGTGCTCCTCGATGACGGTGAGCGTGTCGAGGCCGAAGTGCTCGACGATGCGTTCGGCGAACACCGGGCCGATCCCCTTGATGAGCCCGGAGCCGAGGTAGCGGCGGATGCCCTGGATCGTGGCGGGCAGCACGGTGGTGTAGGAGACGACCTCGAACTGCCGCCCGTACTGCGGATGCGACGACCACCAGCCCCGCATCCGCAGGCTCTCGCCGGGCTGCGCCCCGAGCAGGGCCCCGACGACGGTCAGCAGGTCGGTGCCGCGCCCGGTGGCGACACGGGCGACGGTGTAGCCGGTCTCCTCGTTCGCGTACGTGAGCCGCTCGAGGACCGCCTCGAGGACTTGCGGCGCCGGGCGGGAGGCGGCGGGTGGCGGCACGCGCACCATGGTGCCCTCGCCGCCACCGTCCTGGCAATCCGGCTCAGCGGGGCAGGCGGCGCGCCACGTAGACGACGTTCACCGCGTACCGGTCGGTGCCGGGCAGCACGCTCGCCGCCGAGTCGACGCCCCGCGCGATCCGGTCGAGCCCGCGCCGCTCGTACCAACCCTGGGTCAGCATCGAGAAGCCGCGCCGCTCCACGGTCTCGAACCCGTGCCTGGCCAGCAGCCGGTCGACGTCGTCGTGCGACAGCTCGGCGAACCATCGCTGCCCCCGCAGCCGGTGCGCCCGCAGGTGCCGCAGCGAGTTGGCGTTGCCGTGGTTCTCGATGACGAGCAGTCCGGCGTCGGGGTCGGGCAGGGCCTTGGCCGCGAACGCGAGGGCCCGGTCGCGGACGGTGTCGTCGGCGTTGAGCAGCAGCCGGAACACGGTGACGAGCGCCGGTCCGTCCGCCGGTGCGGGCTGCGGCACGGGGCCGCCGGCCGGGATCGCGTGCAGCTGCGCCCGGGTGCCGACCTCGGCCGCCTTGGCGAGCATGTCGGTGGACGTGTCGTAGCCGTGGGCCTCCCGGACGAGCCCGTGCAGGCTGCGGATCGCCCGGCCGGTGCCGCAGGCGAAGTCGTGCTGGACCGGTCGCTGGTCCGGTCGCTGGTCCGGTCGCTGGTCCGGTCGCTGGTCCGGTCGCTGGTCCGGTCGCTGGTCCGGTCGCTGGTTCGGGAACGACCGCCGGACGAGGGCCCGCAGGTACGCCCGCTGCCGCTCGTTGATCCGCGACGCGTAGCTGCCGGGTGCGTAGGTGACGTGCTCGTACTTGTCGACCGCGCCGGTGTGCTGGAACACCCGCGCGTAGTTCGTGTCCAAAGCTGATCCCCGTTCAGTTGTGCCGCCCTACCCAGGCCAACCGCGCCATGACGGATCGGATACGGCTAGCTACGGTCCGCAATCTTTTGAGACCTACGCCGAGGGTATATACGCGGCGTATACCCTCAGCGTATGGTGATCGGCATGAGCGTTCCCCTCACGCTGCTCGGGCTCCTGGAGCGCGAGCCCAGCCACGGCTATGACCTCAAGCGCGACTACGACACCTTCTTCGGCCGCGGCAAGCCGCTGTCGTTCGGGCAGGTCTACGCGACCCTCGGCCGCCTCGCCCGCGACGGCAAGGTCGTCATCAGCGACGTCGAGCCGGGGGAGGGGCCCGACCGGAAGCGGTATGTCATCACCGACGCCGGCGCCACCGAGGTCGACGCGTGGCTCGCCGAGCCCGTCGAGCCCGAGCCGCACCTGCAGACGGTGCTGTTCGCCAAGGTCGTGCTGTCGCTGATGCTGGGCCGCTCCGCCGAGGACTACCTGGACATGCAGCGCAGCGCCCACCTGCGCCGCATGCAGCAGCTGACCGAGATCAAGCGCGCCGGCAACCTCGTCGACGCGATGCTCGCCGACCACGGCCTGTACCACCTCGAGGCCGACCTGCACTGGATCGAGACGACGGTCGCTCGTCTCGACGCACTCACGAAAGAGGTCCGTCGATGATCGAGGCCCGTGATGTACGGCTGTCGTTCGGCCAGACACCGGCGCTGCGCGGCGCCACCCTCGCCGTCGAAGAGGGCGAGATCGTCGCCGTGATGGGCCCCAGCGGCTCCGGCAAGTCGACGCTGCTGCACTGCCTCGCCGGCATCCTCGTCCCCGACGAGGGCGAGATCCACTTCGACGGCGCCCGCATCGACCGGCTCGACGAGACCCGCCGCAGCACCCTGCGCCGCGACCGGTTCGGGTTCGTGTTCCAGTTCGGCCAGCTCGTGCCGGAGCTGACCGCCGAGGACAACATCGCCCTGCCGCTGCTGCTCGGCGGCGCCCGCCGCGCCGACGCCGTCGCGCAGGCCCGGCCCTGGTTCGCCCGGCTCGGCCTGGAAGGCCTCGAGCAGCGCCGCTCCGGCGAGCTGTCCGGCGGCCAGGCGCAGCGCATCGCCCTCGCCCGGGCGCTGGTCGCCAAGCCCCGCGTCCTGTTCGCCGACGAGCCGACGGGCTCCCTCGACTCGCTCACCGGAGAGCAGGTCATGGACCTCATGGTCGACTCCGCCCGGGCGCAGGGCACGACCGTCGTCCTCGTCACCCACGAGGCCCGGGTCGCGGCGTACGCCGACCGTCAGGTCGTCGTCCGCGACGGCCGCGTCCACGCCCTCGCCAGGAGCGCGTCGTGATCCGGTTCGGGCTGCGCCTCACTCTCGCGAGCGGCCGCGAGGCCGCGATCAGGCTCGCCGTCATGGCCGGCGCGGTCGCGCTCGGTGTGTGGCTGCTGCTGAGCACCCTCGCCGGCGTCAACGCGGTCGACGGGCAGGTCGCCAGGCTGGCCGCCCTCGGCGCGCAGATCCCGGCCGACGACGGCCCGCTGTGGTGGGTCGAGCGCGGCGGCGAGTTCTTCGACGGCCGGTCCATCTCCAGGATCGACGTCGCCGCGCTCACCACCGGTGCGCCCGTCCCCAGGGGTCTGCCGCGCCTGCCCGGGCCGGGGGAGTACTACGTCTCGCCGGCCCTCGCCGACCTGATCGACTCGACCCCCGCCGACCAGCTCGGCGACCGTTACCCCGGCCGGCGGGCGGGCCTCATCGGCGACGCCGCGCTGCCATCGCCGGGCAGTCTCACGGTCGTCGTCGGCGGCACTCCTGAGTTTGTTTCGCAGCTGTACAGCGCCCGCCGCGTCAGCGGGTTCCCCACCGACCCGACCGGACTTCCCGTCGCCGCGCTCGACCTGATCCTGTCCGTCGTCGCCGGCGGGCTGCTCTTCCCGGTGCTCATCTTCATCGGCACCGCGACCCGGCTCAGCGCCGCCCGGCGGGAGCAGCGCTTCGCCGCGATGCGCCTCATCGGCGGCACGCCCAGGCAGATCTCCGTCGTCGCCGCCGTCGAGTCGACCGTCGCGGCGCTGCTCGGCACCGCCGCCGGGTTCGCGCTGTACCTCGCGCTGCGCGAACAGATCGCCGGGATCCCGTTCACCGGCCTGCCGTTCCAGCCTGACGACGTGACCCTCGGCCCACTGATGACCGTGGCGGTCGCGCTCGGCGTGCCCGTCGCCGCCGCGGTCGCCGCCCGGGTGGCGCTGCGCCGGGTCCGCATCTCCCCGCTCGGCGTCGTGCGCCGCGTCACGCCGAAGCCGCCCCGCTGGTTCCGCCTGCTCCCGCTGCTGCTCGGCATCGGCGAGCTCGCGTTCTTCATCGGCCGGGTGCCGGACAGCTCCAACCAGCAGGTCGCGGTCTTCCTGCCCGGGCTGCTGCTCATCATGGTCGGCCTGGTGATCGCCGGGCCGTGGCTGACGATGGTCGGCGCCCGGGTGCTCGCCCGCCGGGCGCAGCGGCCCGCGACCCTCATCGCCGCCCGTCGCCTGAGCGACAACCCGTCGGCCGCCTTCCGGGCGATCAGCGGCGTCGTCATCGGCCTCTTCGTCACCACCACGTCCGTCGGCATCATCCACACCATTTCCGAGGAGCGCGGCCGGCACGTCGACGCGCTCGCCGCCGCCACGCTGGTCACGAGGTTCGAACGCAACCCACAGAGCATCCCCGCGCCGGTCCTCGCCTCCGTGACAACCCTGCCCGGGGTCCGCTCCGTCACGGTCGTGCGGGGCAACCCCGAGCGCGACGGCGACTACGCCGGCTTCGCCCTGTGCGCCGACCTCGCCCGGGCGCCCGAATACGGCCGCTGCGCCGACGGGGCGACGGTCGCCTGGGTCCACGAGGACCTGCTGGGGTGGCGCACCAAGCACGGCGCCGGCATCGTCTGGCCGGCGGCGCCCCTGACCGAGGAGCAGCTGGCCGCGCTGCCCGTGGAGGCGGTCGTCACCAGTACCGACGGCGCCACCGCCACCCTCGAGCGGGCCCGCACCGCGCTGGAGCGGGCGTTCCCCGACCTGCAGGTCCAGCCGGTCACCGAACGGGACCGTGCCGAGGACCAGAACTCGCAGCTGGCCGGCTTCGAGCAGCTCGCCGCCGTGATCATCTTCGCGAGCCTGCCGATCGCCGGGTGCAGCCTCGCGGTCGCCGTCATCGCCGGTCTCACCGATCGCAAACGGCCATTCAGCCTGCTGCGGCTCACGGGTGTACCGCTGGCGGTGCTGCGACGGGTCGTCGCCCTGGAGAGCGCGGTGCCGTTGCTGGCCGCCGCCGCCCTCGCGATCGGGGCCGGGCTGCTGGGCGCGCAACTGTTCCTGAAGGCGCAGATGGACTACACGCTGCACCCGCCGTCACCGACCTACGCCGCGATCGTCGCCGGTGCGCTGCTGATGTCCCTGGCCATCATCGCCGCGACGTTCCCGCTGCTGCGGCGCATCACCGGCCCGGAGACCGCCCGGAGCGAGTGAGCCCCCATGTCGCTGCGCCGCTCGCAAGCCGACGGCAGGCGTCGATCTACGATGTCCCGATGGCGTTCTACCTTCCGCTGGGCTCCGGCCGGTTCGCTTCGACAGCACACACGCGAGGGCCGTGGGACGCGGGATCGCAGCACGCCGGGCCGCCGGCGGCGCTGCTCGGCCGGGCGGTGGAGCAGGTTGCGCCGCCCGGCATGCGGGTCGCCCGGATGACCTTCGAGATCGCCAAGCCGGTCCCGATCGCGGAACTGTCCGTGGAGGCGCGGATCGTCCGGCAGGGCCGCAGTGTCGCGCTCGTCGAGGCGGCGATCGAGCCGTACATGCGCTGCACCGCGCTGCTGATCCGCGCGGGGGCGGACGTGGTGCCCGCCGCGGTCCCGCCCCCGACCGTCCACCTCGACGGCGCCACCGTCAAGCCGCTCTACCCGACGACCCACGACGTCGGCTACCACACGGCGATGGACTTCCGCTTCTCCGAGGGCTCGTTCCTGGAACGCGGCCCGGCGACCGCCTGGCTGCGCATGAACGAGTCCCTTGTGGACGGTGAGGAGCCCAGCCCGCTGACCCGCGTCCTGGTCGCCGCCGACTCGGGCAACGGGATCAGCAACGAGCTGGAGCTGCGCAGCTTCCTCTTCGTCAACGCCGACCTGACCGTACATCTGCTGCGGCACCCGATCGGGGAGTGGGTGTGCCTGCGCTCGGCCACCTCCATCGACCCCGCGGGCATCGGCCTCGCCGACACCGCCCTGCACGACCAGCATGGCCCCATCGGCCGATCGGTCCAGAGCCTTTTTGTCGCACCCCGTCGGTAGGGTGATTCTCGTACAGGTGATCGAATATTGGCGTATGGTGATCGCATGGTGGACAGTGGACTCAGTGACCGGCAGCAGCGCGTTCTGACCGTGATCCGCGGCTGGGTCGAGGAGCACGGCTATCCACCCACGGTGCGCGAGATCGGCGCGGCCGTCGGCCTGGTCTCGACGTCGTCGGTGTCGCACCATCTCAAGTCGCTGGAGCGCCTCGGTTATCTGCGCCGCGACGGCCGCTGGCCCCGGGCGATGGACGCCAGGGAGGGCGTGCGCGCCGAGTCGGGCGACGCTCAGCCCGGCGCCGGATCCGGTGCCGCGGGCGGGGTCGGGCCGGGTGTCGACGGCGGCGGTCGCGCTGGGGCGGGCCGTGGTGATGGTGGCGCTGAGGTCCGGCTCGGTCCTTGGCCCGGGGTCGCGGGCGATGCGCGATCCGGTGCTCGTGGCGACGACGGTGCCGGGGCTCGCGGTGCTGACGGTGCCGGGATCGGCGGTGCCGGGGTTCGTGGCACTGGCGGTGCCCGGGCTGGCGGGGCCGGGGTCGGCGGTGCTGGCGGTGTCGAGGTTCGTGGCGCTGGCGGGGCCGGGGTTGGCGGGGCCGGGGTTGGCGGTGCTGGCAGGGCCGGGGTTGGCGGTGCTGGCGGGGCTGGGGTTCGGCTCGGCCCTTGGGCTGGGCTCGCGGGTGACGTGCGGTCCGGTGCTCGCGGTGATGACGGTGTCGGGGGCCGCCGCAGTGACGCTGACGTTCGGCTCGGTCCCTGGGCCGGGGTGGCGGATGACCTCCGATCCGGGGCCCGGAGCGACAATCGTGCTGAGGGTGGCCAAGTTGACGACGTGACCGGCATCCGGACTGGGGGTCAGACCCGGGCCAGATCCGGCGGGCGGGCCGGTGCCCATGGCGCGTCGGGCACCATCCACCGTGACGCCGGGGTCAGCGTGCCGGTGCTCGGTGCGATCGCCGCCGGTCAGCCGATCCTCGCCGAGGAGCAGGCCGACGACGAGCTGACCCTGCCGTCCTCGCTCGTCGGTCACGGCAGCCTGTTCGCCCTCCGGGTCAAGGGCGACTCGATGATCGAGGCCGCCATCTGCGACGGCGACTTCGTCGTGGTCCGCCGCCAGCCGGTCGCCGACAACGGCGACATCGTCGCCGCGATGATCGACGGCGAGGCCACCGTCAAGGTCTACCGCCGCCGCGACGACGGTCATGTCGACCTCATGCCACGCAACCCTGCGTACGACATCATCCCGGGCGACGAGGCCACCATCCTCGGCCGCGTCGTCAGCGTGCTGCGCCGCCTCTGACCCCCTCCGTCCCCGGCGCCGCCGTCCGGCCCATGGCGGCGGCCCGTGTGCGCGGCCCGTGTCGGCGGGCAGCGTCTCGGCGTCGCCCAGGGCGTGTCCTGGCTGGACCATGTCCGCATGCGTCCGCCTGGACCTGCCTTGGGCGCGCGACCGCCGACGGAGCCCCGGGTTGCGTCCTGGCCAGGCCGTGTCCGCATGCGTCCGCCGGGGCCTGCTTGGGCACGCGACCGCCGGCAGAGTCCCGGGTCGTGTCCCCAGGATCTGGGGTGTTCGGGTCGTGTCGTGGCTGGGCCGTGTCCGCATGTGTCCGCCGGGGCCTGCTTTTGGGCGCGCGACCGCCGACGGAGTCCCGGGTCGTGTCCCCAGGATCTGGTGTTCGGGTCGTGTTGCCGATCGGTGATCCGCGGTGTGTCCACAGCGTGTGTGGTCTGGATTGTTGCCAGGCTGTGTCGGCAGACAGTGCTGTCCGGCAGTGGTTCCAGGCGGTGTCCGAAGGGGTGCTGTCCGGGTTGTGCTCCCCTGCGTCGGGGCCGCTGGGGCGTGGGTGGCGGTGGTTGTGTGGCGGTGGGGTGGGCAGAAGGGGCGGGTGGAGCTGGAGTTCGGCAAGGCGGGGCTGTCGGGTGTGGTCGACCTGATGGTGCGGGTGGTGGAGGCGGCCGGCGCGGTGGTCATCTTCGTCGGGGCGGTGGTGGCGTTCGTGCGGTTCGTGGTGGTGGCCGTGCGGACTCGGCGGGTTGAAGGGTTCACGCAGGTCAGGCTGGGGCTGGGGAGGTTTCTGGCGTTGGGGCTGGAGTTTCAGCTCGCCGGGGACATCCTGCGGACGGCGGTCGCTCCGACGCTGCGGGAGATCGGGGAGCTTGCCGCCGTCGCGGCGATCCGGACGGGGCTGAACTACTTCCTCGGCCGCGAGATCAAGGAGGAGCGGGAGGAACTGGCCCGGGGGAAGGACGCGGCCGCGCCGTGATGCGGGTGCTGGTGGAGTACGCGGCGCTGGGGTGTGTCGCGGCGGGGCTGGTTGCGGGGTGGGTGACGTTCGCGCTCGGGCGGGACCTGCGGGGCGCGCTGAGGGTGGCGCTGGACTTCTGGCTCGCGGGCGGGATGCTGCGGCTCTCCGTCAGCACGGACTGGCGGCCGCTCGCGGCCGCGGCGGCGATCCTCGTGGTCCGGAAGCTGCTCGTGGTGTCGGTGGGGCGGTCCCAACAGCGTTTGCGGAGGTACAAAGAAGGGTAGCCATAACGGCATACACCCAGGCATTTCCACGTTTGGAGGGGCTCGTGTCGACCGACGCGATCGTTGTGCTCAAAGAGGACCACAAGACCGTCAAGCGGCTCTTCAAGGAGTTCCAGTCGGTGGGGGACGCGGCGAAGCGGCGCAAGGCCGAGATCGTCGGCAAGATCCTGGAGGAGCTGACCGTCCACACGTACCTCGAGAACGAGGTCATGTACCCGGAGGTCCGCAAGCTGCTGCCGGACGTCGAGGACGACGTGCTGGAGTCGTACGAGGAGCATCACGTCGCGGACGTGCTGTGCTTCGAGCTCGCCACGATGAGCCCGGACGACGAGCACTTCGACGCGAAGGTGACGGTGCTCATCGAGAGCGTGACGCACCACATCGACGAGGAGGAGCAGGAGTGGTTCCCGAAGGTCCGGGCGGGCCTCGGTCGCAATCAGCTGCAGGAGATCGGCGCCCGCATGGAGGAGCTGCGGCCCAGCGCGCCGAAGAAGCCGACCCAGCCGAAGGCGTTGAAGAAGGCGCTCGACGCGATGACCGCCTGACGGCGAAGACACCCCCGCGCCCCGCACCGGCCCCGGCCGGCCGCGGGGCGCGCGTCGTCTCAAAACGCCGGCACTCAGACCTCACGAGGCCGGCACCAGGGCGGGCAACCTCGGCAGGAGCAGCAGGGCGAGCGCGGCCGTGGCGACGGTGACGGTGCTGGCGAGGACGGCCAGGGTGGTGAGGCCGGCGGCCTGGGCGAGCGCCGGGCCGGCGACCGCGCCGACCAGCGTGGCGAGGGCCTCGCCGCTGAGGAAGACGGCGCTCACCCGGCCGAGGACGGCGTTGGGGAGGGTGCGCTGCACCGTGGTCTGCGGCACCGCCCAGGTCATCGAGCCGGAGACCCCGATGCCGACGGCGGCGGGCAGCGCGACGGGCAGGCCGTCGGCGGTGAACAGCGCCAGGAAACCGGCACCGGTGCACAGCAGGCTCACGGCGTACAGATGCCGCGGCTGGACCCGGTCGACCAGCAGCCTGATGAGCGGGGCGCCGAGCAGGAACCCGGCCCCGAGCGCCGAGACGACCAGGCCGGCCTGGCGGGGGCCGCCGAGTTCGGTGACGCCGAGCGGGACGAGCAGGGCGCTGAGGGAGCCGTTGGCGAGGGTGAAGAGCGTGCTGACGACCAGCAGCCACCGGGTCATCCGGTCGCCGCGGATGGTGCGCAGGCCGTGCCGCAGCTCCTCGCGGATCGCCGCGACCGTCGTCCGGGACGCCCGCGCGCCGGGGTGGCGGGTGGTGAGGAAGATGGCCAGGGCCGAGCACAGGTAGGTGGCGACGTCGGCCCAGATGAGCACGGGGAAGCCGTAGGCCAGGAGCAGGACGGCGCCGAGCGGGGCGCCGACGAGCCGGACGACGCCGTCGGTGCCGGCGGTGAGCGCGTTGGCGCTGCTGAGGCGGGTGCCGGTGCCGACGACGGCGGGCGTGTACGCCTGTGCGGCCGGGCGGAACAGGACCGAGCCGGTGCTCTCGGCGGCGAGGGCGGCGTAGACGATCCACACGGTGCCGGGGGAGTCGGCGAGGAGCATCGTGGCGACCGCCGCGGCGCGGACCACGTCGGTGGTGAGCATGACCCGGCGGCGGTCCCAGCGGTCGCTGAGCACCCCGGCGAGCGGACCGAGCAGCAGCACCGGCAGGTACTCCGCGGCGAGGGTGAGACCGGTGGCCATGAGCGAGCCGGTGATCTGCAGGACGTGCGCGGGGACGGCGACGGTCAGCAGCCAGCTGCCGAGCAGGCTGACGAACCGGCCCGTCCACAGCAGCCTGAAGTCCCGCACCCGCAGCGCCGCGGGCAGCCCGGGCAGCTTCGGCATCCGTCGATCCTTGCACGGGTGCGGTGTTTCGGCGGACCCGTGCCGGGCATGGGACCCGCATGCGTGTGCTGGCCAGGCTGGAGAACGCCCGTTGGCTCGACCGGATCGGTGACGCCGTCCGGCGGGTCGTGCTCGCCACGGTGGGCAAGGGGCCGGTCGGCGAGGCACTGCACGGGCGGCAGCTGGGGCATCCGGCGCACCCGGCGATGGTGCAGCTCCCGGTCGGCGCGTGGATGAGCGCGGCCGTGCTCGACCTGCTGCCCGGCACCGAGCCCGCCGCGACCGCGCTGCTCGTCGCCGGCACCGCCGGGACGCTGCCGTCGGTCGCGACCGGCGCCGCCGACTTCGGCACCCTGTCGCGGGAGCAGCGCCGGGTCGCGCTGGTGCACGCGGCCGCGAACACCGTCGCGGTCGGCCTGTTCACCGCGTCGATCGTGGCGCGACTGTGCGGCGAGCACCGGCGCGGGCGGGCGCTGTCGTTCGCGGGGCTGGGCGTCGCCGGGACGAGCGCGTATCTCGGCGGGCACCTGGCGTTCGCCCAGGCGGCCGGGGTCAACCACGCGGCTGCGGCGTTGCCTCGTGTACCGCGGGAGTGGCGCACCGTCGACTCGGTGGACAGCTTCGCGGACCGGAAGGTCGGCACGAGGGCGTTCGGCGACACGACCGTGCTCGTGTACCGGGAGAGCGACCGCTTCAGCGTGATGGTGGGCGAGTGCGCGCACCGGGGCGGCCCGCTGACCGACGGGCGCACCGTCGACGTCGACGGGCAGGTGTGCGTCCAGTGCCCATGGCACGGCAGCGTGTTCGCGCTCGCCGACGGGCACGCCGTGCACGGGCCGGCGGGCTCCGACCAGGTCCTGCTGCGCACCCGGGTCCGCGGCGGCCTGCTGGAGGCGGCCCGGCCGTAAGCGGGAGGCGGCACTTCGACATAGGGGGAGCACGGCATGCGCATCGTCATCGTCGGCGCCACCGGCAACGCCGGGACCGCGTTGCTGCGCCGCCTGCACCAGGACGGCACGCACGACCTCGCCGGCGTGGCCCGCCGGCTGCCGGGGCCGGCTGCGGGCGCACCGTACACCGGCGTCGACTGGTACCGGTGCGACATCGGCGCGAAGGGCGCCACGCACCGGCTCGAGCCGGTGTTCGCCGACGCCGACGCGGTCGTGCACCTCGCCTGGCAGATCCAGCCGAGCCACGACCGCCAGGTGCTGCGCCGCACCAACGTCGACGGCAGCCGGGCCGTCATCGGCGCCGCCGTCCGGGCGGGCGTGCCCGCGCTCGTCGTCGCCTCGTCCGTCGGCGTCTACGCGCCCGGGTCGAAGGACCGCCTCGTCGGCGAGGACTGGCCGAAGACCGGGGTGGCGGCGTCGTCGTACAGCCGGGACAAGGTCGTCGTCGAAGGCATGCTCGACACCGTCGAGCGCACCGACCCGTGGCTGCGGATCGTGCGGGTGCGGCCCGGCCTGATCTTCCAGCGGGACGCCGGCACCGAGATCGCCCGGTACTTCCTCGGCCCGCTCGCGCCGACCCGCCTGCTGCGCTTCGGCCGGCTGCCGATCGTGCCGGACAACCCGCGGCTGCGGCTGCAGGCGGTCCACGCCGACGACGTCGCCGACGCGTACGCGCGGGCGCTCACCTCGGACGTTCGCGGCGCGTTCAACCTCGCGACGGACCCGGTCCTGACCCCGCGGGTCGCCGCCGAGCACTTCCACGGCCGGACGGTGCCGGTGCCGGGCGTGCTGCTGCGGGGCGGCGCCGCGCTCTCCTGGTGGCTGCGCCTGCAACCCGTCGACGCGGGCTGGGTGCAGCTGGCCCTGAGCGCACCGCTGATGTCGAGCGAGCGGGCCACCACCGAGCTCGGCTGGCACCCGTCGGTCGACGCGGTCGCGGCGCTGCGCGAGCTGGTCGACGGCATGGCGGCCAGGGCGCACACGAAGAGCCCGCCGATGTCCGCCGGCCGCCTGCTTCCGGGCCGCACCGGCGGCCTGCTCCGGGGCCGGCTGCCGGGGACCGGCAACCCGTACTGAACCCGCGGGAACCACCGCCGGCGCCGAGCCGTCAGAACGGCATGAGGAGCAGCAGGCAGGTCATGGGGGCGATGCTCGGACTTCTGTTGGTGGCGGCGGGCTGCGCCCGGCAGGTGCCGCCGGATCTCGTGGCGGGGGCGCCCGCACCGACACAGGCGGGGTCACCGGCGGGGACGCCGGCCGGCGACATCGCGGTGCAGGTGCTGCGGCGGTATCTCGGCACGCCTTCGGAGAACTCGTTCCCCGAGCGGGCGTTCCCGACGGTGTATGTCATGGACCACACGTTCGGCGACGCCGCCGACCCGAGCGGGAAGCAGGCCGGCGGCGTGCCGATCCCGGCCGCGACCCAGCAGCGGATCGCCGAGGCGCTGGCGCCGGCGACGAAGGTCCTGTTCGTCGCCGACCGCGACACCGTGCTCGAGCACAAGGAGAGCTGCGCGCGGGTCAAGGACGACGCGATCCTGATCACGCTGGGCCCGCCGGTCGGGGACGCGCGCAGGGTCACCGTCGGCGTCAACGGGTTCGTCGCCTGCCTCGGCGCGACCTGGCTGACCTACGTCGTGCAGTACCAGAGCGGCGACGGCTGGCGGGTCACCGGGACGACCGGGTCGATGAGCATCGCCTGAGGCGCGAGCCGTCAGACGTGGAACTGGCCGGCCAGCGACTGCAGCTCGGCGGCGAGCCGGGCCAGGTCGTGGGTGGCGGTGCGGACCTCCGTCACGCCGCGGCTGGTCTCGTTGGCGGCGACGGCTGGCGGGTCACCGGGACGACCGGGTCGATGTCCATCGCCTGAGGCGCGAGCCGTCAGACGTGGAACTGGCCGGCCAGCGACTGCAGCTCGGCGGCGAGCCGGGCCAGGTCGTGGGTGGCGGTGCGGACCTCCGTCACGCCGCGGCTGGTCTCGTTGGCGGCGACGGCGATGCTGCTGATGTTGCTCGCGATGAAGCCGGCGCCCTCGGCCGCCTCGGTGATGTTGCGGCCGATCTCGGCGGTGGTGCTGGTCTGCTGCTCGACGGCGGTGGCGATCGTCTGCTGGTAGCTGTTGACCTGGTCGATCACCTCGGCGATCGCGGCGATCGCCGAGGTGGCGTCGGTGACGCCGCCCTGGATGGCCTGGATGCGGCCGGCGATGTCGCCGGTCGCCCGCGCCGTCTCCTCCGCGAGGTCCTTGACCTCGGCGGCGACCACGGCGAAGCCCTTGCCCGCCGCGCCCGCGCGGGCCGCCTCGATCGTGGCGTTGAGAGCGAGGAGGTTGGTCTGCTCGGCGATCGCGGTGATGACCTTCAGCACGGCGTTGATCTCGTTGGAGGCGGCGCCGAGCGCGTTGACGGTGCCGGTGGCGGCGCGGGCGGAGTCGACGGCGGTGCTGGAGACGCTCGCGGCCCGGCCGGCGTTGCTGGCGATCTCGCGGACCGACATGGTCATCTGCTCCGCGCCGGCCGCGACAGTCTGCACGTTGTGCGACACCTCCTCGGCGGACCCGGCGACGAGGTCGGACTGGGTGCCCGCCTCCACGGCCGCGGCCGCGATCTGCTGGGTCGTCGCGGACAGCTCCTCGGCGCTGGCGGCCACCGCGCGGGAGTGCTCGGAGATCGCGGTGACCACGCCGCGGGTGCGTTCGTTGGCGCGGTTGAGCCCGGCGGCCATCTCGCCGAACTCGTCGCGGCCGCGCACGACGGCGGTGCGGGTGAGGTCGCCGTCGGCCACCCCGGCGAGGACCGACGCGACGGCCCGCAGCGGCGGCAGGATCGACGAGCGCAGCAGCCACAGACTGGCGGCGGTCAGCACCAGGGCGAGGACGCTGACGGTCAGGATCCACCCGCGGGCGATCGCCCCGGTGTCGTGGAGCCGCTGGTTGCTCCACTGTGCCTGTGCCCGTGCCTCCGCGACCGCGTCGTCGCCGGCCTTGGTGATCCGGGTGAAGAGCTCGATCTCGGCCCCGAGGATGAGCTTGTCCGCCGCCGCGCGGTCCTGTGCGGTGCCCGACCGGTAGAGCGCGACGATCTGCTGGTCGACCTTCATGAAGTCGGCGAACGTCTGACGCATCAGGGTGATCTGTTCGTTGATGATGGCGTCGGTACGCCACGCGTCGAGCGAACCGAGATCCCGCTCGAACGCGGCCGCCGCGTCCAGGAACGCCTTGCGGCTGCCGGACGAGTCGGTGGCGGCGGCGGGGCCCTCGCGGGCGACGTCGAAGGCGTAGGCCGTCTGCCAGCCGTTGAGGTCAGCGCCGCGGAACTTGACCTGCAGCGCCGCGGCGACCGCCCGCTGGGCGTCGGCGGCCGCGAAGGCCTTGTCCCGCTGGCTCAGTGTGACGGCGTAGCCGAGCGTGGCGACGCCCAGCACCAGCACCATCGTGACCACGCCGCTGGCGAGGAGCCGCGTTCCCACCCGGACGTCCCGGAACCCACTCACATCACGGCGGATCGGCACCGAACTCCGACACTCCAGGCATACCCGTCGGTAACTTCCGGTTCGGACTAGGCTGGCCCGGTCACCGACTCGAAGGGAATCACCGCGATGGCGCAGGTCATTTCCACGTTGTTCATCTCGGCCGACGGCGTGGCCGAGATCGACCCCGACTGGCACTTCCCGTACTTCGACGACAACATGGGCCGCTGCGTCGGCGAGGACTACGACACCTCCGACGTGCTGCTGATCGGCCGCGAGACCTACGACAGCTTCGCCGGGGCGTGGCCCGAGCGGGAGGCCGCGGGCGGCGAGGACGCCGGGTTCGCCAAGCAGCTCGGCGACGTGCGCAAGGTGGTCGTGTCGCGGCAGCCGCTGGAGTTCACGTGGCGCAACTCCGAGCTGATCGCCGGCGACCTCGTCGAGGCCGTCACGGCGCTCAAGGCCGACCCCGGCGTCAAGGGCATCCTCATCCCCGGCTCGATCTCCGTGGTGCAGCAGCTGCTCGCCGCCGGTCTGGTCGACGAGGTGCGCCTGCTGGTGCACCCGGTGGCGGCGCGCAAGGGCCGCCGGCTGTTCGACGAGGGTGACGCCCCGTACCACCTGAAGGTGACGGCGACGGAGGTCTTCCCGACGGGCGTGATCCGGGTGATCTACGCGCCCGGCGAGCCGCCGGCGAAGGCCGGCTACGACGACGTCAAGAACCAGGTGCCCGCCGGCGAGTAGCCCCCTGAGCAGCCCCGGGGGCGCCGGTCCCGTCGCGGCGCCGGCGCCCTCGGGTCCGCGGCGAGCGTTCGGTGCAAGCCGGGCCGCCGCCGGGTCGCGCAGACTGCCCGGCATGAGCGATGACTTCACCCCCGCGCTCGGCCGCCTGGCGCCGACGAGGTTCTACGACCCGGTGGTCGCACTGACCCGGGAGCGACGCTGGCGGTCATCCGTCGTCATGTACGCGTCGCCCCGCCCCGGCGAGACCGTCGTCGACGTCGGTTGCGGGACCGGCACCCTCGCGCTGCTCCTGGCCCGCGCCGAGCCCCGCGCCACGATCGTCGGCGTCGACCCCGACCCTTCGGTTCTGGCGGCGGCCAGGCGCAAGGGCGCCGGTGCGGCGGTGCGGTGGGAGCAAGGGCTGGGCGACCAGCTGGTGCCGTTGCTGGGCACCGGATCCGTCGACACGGCGGTGTCCAGTCTCGTGCTCCACCAGTGCCCGATCCCGATGAAGCGGGCGATCCTCGCCTCGATGCACGCGGTCCTGCGCCCCGGCGGCCGGATGGTCGTCGCGGACTACGGGCTGCAGCGAACACGGGCGATGCGTCTGGCGTTCCGGACCGTACAGCTCGCCGACGGCAGGGCCGACACCCGGCCCAACGCCGACGGCGTCCTGCCCGGCCTGATCGCCGGTGCCGGGTTCGGCGACGTCCGCGAGGCGGAGGTGGTGCCCACGGTCACCGGGTCGATCTCGCTCTACGTCGCGCGCCGCCCCTGACGGGGCACCGGACCGGCGAGGGCGGCGACGGCCACGGCGGGGGTCAGGCCGATCATCTCGCGCATCCGGCGGGTCAGGTGGGCCTGGTCGGTGAAGCCTGCCTCGGCGGCCGCGTCGGCCGGTGACCGGCCCCGCTGCAGCGCCTCCGCCGCCCGCCGCAGCCGGGCCCACCCGCGCCAGCGGGCCAGCGGCATGCCCAGCTGCGCCTGGGCGAGGGCGCGCAGCCGCTGCGGGGACAGGCCGACAGAGGCGGCCAGGTCGGCCATCGGCGGCGCGTCGCCGCGCAGCGTCTCCATGACCCGCAGCAGCCGCGGGTCGATCCCGCCCGCCGGGCACACGCTCGCCGGGCCGAGATCGCCCTCGCTCATGGCGTGCAGCTCGGCCGCGTGCGCGATGCCTCCACCGTACCGCCGCCGCAACCGACCGGCGAAGACGCACTGCGGCTCGACGAAGAACGTGACGAGGTGCGCCGTCGCGAGCATCCTGTGCCGCACCATCGGCGCCACCACCAGCACCGCACCCCGGTGCTCGGTGCCGGCGGCGTCCACCAGCCGCACCTCGCCCCGCGCGGCGATCGCCACCTGAAACGCGGCGTGGCGGTGCGGGGCGCTGTCCGTCGCGGGTCCCCGGTACACCGCGTACCCGTCGCCGACGCTGAACCGCGCGCTGGTGTCCATGCACCGATCCTGCACTGCCGTGCGATGGGACGCGGGCCCGCCAGTGGGTATGCGGGAGGTATGAGCGACGAGAAGACGGACGAGAACGCCACGATGGGCACCACCGGCACGCCCGGCACCGCGGGCGCCGAGGCGATCGACGACCCGGACCGCCCGAACGCGTCGGCCGTGGGGGCGCGCACGACGCTCGGGCCGGGCGGGCAGGCGGACGCGCCGGGGCTGCCGTTCGACCGCAAGCCCGACTCCGGCGACCCGGTCCACTCCGTGCAGACCGCGACCGAACGCGGCGAGGGCGGCGGCTGAGCCGGCGCCGCCTAGAGCCTGACGACGGCCATGTCCCACTGGAAGCCGGCCTCGTCGGACCATGACGCGACGACGGTGCCGCGGGGGACCTTGAACGGGCCGGTGCCGTTGAAGACCATGCCGGCGGTGCCGTCGGCGCAGCACCAGCGCAGGTGGGCGAGCAGCTCGTCGTCCACGCCGGCCTCGGCCAGGGCGGCCTCCCACTCCTCGTCGGCGTCGAACTCGAACTCGAACAGGTCCTCGGGTCCGTCGCCGACCTGGGTGGCGGCGCGCATCGCGTCGAAGAGCGTGCCGTCGGAGGCGAGCCGCACGTACGCGACGCGCCAGTCCTCCGCAGGGGGCAGCTGGAGTTCGCGGCCCTCCAGCAATCCATCCGCCGATGGAATGTCGAACAGTGAACCGGCCGCGTCGACCCGCAGCGGCCCTTCGTCGTTCACCGCCAGGTGCTGGTGCACCAGGACGGTGTCGCCGCGCAGGGCCGCGGGGTCGAGCCACGCGGGCAGCCGGTCGAGGCCGGCCTCACGGAGGAAGTTGCCCCACGCGAAGGTGGCGTAGGTCGCGTCCTGCGGGTGGTCGGACAGCGGGGCGCCGAGCAGCGCCTCGAACGCGGGGGTGAGCCTGGCACGCCATTCGTCGGACATGCCGGTTGATCTTAGTGAGTGGTCTTCGCCCAGACGTCGACGGGCGGCGTCGCGGTCACCGGCTCGGCCGGCATGATGATCCACAGAATCGGGTAGATCAGGATCTGGCTGCCCGGGATCAGCAGCAGGATCAGGATGAACAGCAGCCGCGCCGGCCAGGGATCGATGCCGAAGCGCCGCCCGAGGCCGGCGCACACGCCGCCGAGCACGCGGCCCTGCGCCGGCCGGACCAGGCCCTGTTGTCGCATCGACTGGTGCACGCTTTCCATCGTCTCGCTCCTTCGTCGCGTGATCGCGTTGTTCCTCAAGCGTGCGCCGGCGGGACCCTGGCCGGCATCAGGGATCGGCCCCGGTCGCCCCCTGAGACCCGACAGCGGACCCGACAAGGGCCACGGGGCAGTGGCAGACTGCCGTCATGGCGGAGATCGTGGAGCTGCTGTCGTCGCCTTCGCATCGGTACGTGGGGCGCCCCGCCGACGGTCCGCTGCCGGCGAACGCCGGTGACCTCGTGCCCGAGATCCGGATCCGGGCCGGGCTGGGGGTCGTCGGCGACCGGTACTTCGGCAGGCCGGCGCACCGGGAGGCGAGCGTCACCGTCATCGCGCGGGAGTCGCTGCCCGGCGGGGCGGGGCTGACGCAGGTGCGGCGCAACATCATGGTCGCCGGGATCGCCGTCGACGAGCTCGTCGGCGCGGTGCTGACCCTCGACAGCGGCGACGGGCCGGTCCGGCTGCGGGTGCGGCGGGCCGCGCACCCGTGCGCCTGGATGGACGCGACCATCGGGCCGGGCGCGTGGAAGGCGTTGCGGGGCAAGGGCGGCGTGCGCTGCGAGCCGCTCGACGACGGGGTCCTGCGGGTCGGCCCGGTGGCCTTCACCGTGTCGCGCTGAGCTCCCGCCGGATCGCGTCGAACAGCGGCGACTCCCGCAGCTGCCGCCAGGGCAGGAAGAGCGGCTCGGGGAGGTCGTCGAGGTCGTGCCAGGCGAGGCTCACGCACTTGTCGGGCTCGAGGATCGCCGGCTCGCCCGCGAGATGGTCGGCGAGCATCCAGACGGTGACGTAGTGCCGGTCCTCGTCGGCGAAGACGTCGTTGGTGACGGCGCCGAACCGGACGTTGGTGATCTGGACGCCGGTCTCCTCGAGGACCTCGCGGACCGCGGTGTCCTCGAACGACTCGCCGAACTCGAGGTGCCCGCCCGGCACCGACCACGTGCCGGCGCCGTGCGCGCCGCGGCGGCGCCCCATGAGGAACCTGCCGCCGCGGCACACGAAGACCGCGATCCCCACCCTGACCACGGCAGGGAGCCTACTCGAGCTCGTCCAGGTCGGCCGGCCCGAGCGTGATGCCGGCGGCGGCGACGTTCTCCTCGAGGTGGGCGAGCCGGGACGTGCCGGGGATCGGCAGCACGACGGGGGAGCGGTGCAGCAGCCAGGCCAGGGCGACCTGCGTCCGGGTCGCACCGAGCCGCGCGGCGACCCGGCCGACGGCGTCCCCGCTGGTGTCGGAGCCCCTGCTCAGGGGCGCCACCGGCAGCCACGGCAGGAACGCGATGCCGTGCCGCTCGCAGTGCTCCAGCACCGGTTCGGCGGCGCGGTCGGTGAGGTTGTAGCGGTTCTGCACGCTGGCGATCGGCATGATCCGCGACGCCTCGACGAGCTGCTCGACGGTCACCTCCGACAGCCCGACGTGCCGGACCTTCCCCTCGTCGCGCAGCCGCCGCAGCGCCCCGATCTGGTCCGCGAGGGCACCTCGGGGTCGACGCGGTGGAGCTGGTACAGGTCGATGCGGTCGACCCTCAGCCGCCGCAGGCTCAGCTCGGCCTGCTGGCGCAGGTACTCGGGCCGGCCCAGCGGGATCCACTCCCGGCCGAGGTTGACCTGCCCGCCCTTGGTGGCGACGACGACGCCGTCCCGGTAGGGGTGCAGCGCCTCGGCGACGAGCTCCTCGTTGGCGCCCAGGTCGTAGGAGTCGGCGGTGTCGACGAGCGTGACGCCGAGCTCGACGGCCCGGCGGGCGACGGTCAGGGCGGTCTCCCGCTCCGGTGTGGCGGGCCGGCCGGTGAGCCGCATCGCGCCGAACCCGAGCCGGTGGACCTTCATGTCGCCGCCGATGGCAAAGGTTGTCTCCATGCGGTCCACCCTGCGGCCCACAACTGGTAAGGACAAGTGAAAGGTTCTTCAGGCAATCGCGTAGCATCGCTACGGTGTTGAACCTGGAGCGGCTGCGCGTGCTGCACACCATCTGGACGACCGGCTCGGTCGGCGGGGCCGCCGCCGCGCTGCACGTGACCACGTCGGCCGTGTCGCAGCAGATGGCCCGGCTGGAGCGGGAGGTCGGCCAGCGCCTCGTCGAGCGGCAGGGCCGCGGCATCCGGGTCACCGAGGCCGGCGCCGTCCTCGCCCGCAGCGCCGCCGACGTGCTCAACCTGGTCGAGCGGGTCGAGGCGGGCCTCGCCGAGCACCGCGGCGTCGTCGCCGGGCCGCTCGCCGTCGCCGCGTTCGCGACCGCGGCCCGGGGGCTGCTGCCCGGCGTCCTCGCCGAGCTGACCGGCCGCTTCCCCGACCTGGACGTGTCGCTGTCGGAGCGGGAGCCCGACGCGGCGGTCGCCGCGCTGCGCCGCGGCCATTTGGACGTCGCCGTCGTGCAGGACTGGTCCGACGACGTCCTCGGCGTCCCGGACGGCCTGTCCCGCCGGCACCTGCTGGACGACCCGTTCGACGTGGCGCTGCCCGCCGGGCACCCGCTCGCGGGGCGGTCCGCGGTCGCCGTCACCGACCTGGCCGGCGACGACTGGATCGGCTGGAGCACGGGCCAGATCTGCCACGACTGGCTCGCCGCCACCCTGCGCCGGCACGGCGCCCAGGCCCGGATCCGGCACACCGCGTCGGAGCACTCGACGCAGCTGGCGCTCGTCGCCGCCGGTCTCGGCGCGGCCGTCATCCCGCGGCTCGGCCGCGACCCCGTGCCGGCAGGGGTCCGGCTGGTGCCGATCGACCCCCAGCCGGCCAGGCGGGTGTTCGCCCTGTGGCGGGACAGCGCCGCCGCCCGCCCGGCCGTCGCCGCCGCCGTCGACGTCCTTGCCGCCCACGCCGCGGCCATGGACGCTGATCGCTCGTGGGCGGCAGGTCACGGGGGCACTGCCTGATCGTCGCCGGGCTCGGCCAGGCCGCCGGCCTGCTGGTGTTCGGGGTGGTGTTGATCGTGGTCGGCGGTGGTGCGGGGGCGTACCTCGCCGCGGAGCGTTAGTCTGCCCGCCATGAGAGCGACGGGTCTGGTGGCGGCCGTGGTGAGCGCGGGGTTGTTGGCGTGGCCCGCTCCGGTGCTCGGTGCGGCGCCTCCCGCGGTGGTGCCCTGCCCGTACGCCTCGATCCCCACCATCCCGCCGACGCCGCCGTCGCCCGTGCTGGACCCCGCGGCCCAGGCCGTCGGCGGGGACCAGCTCGGCACGACCGGGCTGGCCGTGGCGGCCGGGACGGCGGCGCCGCCGACGCTGTCGGCCATGTCGTGGATCGTCGCCGACCTCGACACCGGCGAGGTCCTCGGCGCGTGCGCGCCGCACCTGCGCCGCCGACCGGCGAGCGTGCAGAAGCTGCTGCTCGCCGCGACCGCCCTGCCGAAGCTGGACCCCGCGCAGGTCGTCGAGGCGACCGCCGAGGACCTCGACCTGCCCAAGGACAGCTCCGCCGTCGGCATGATCGTCGGCGGGAAGTACCCGGTGTCGACACTGTGGCTCGGGCTGCTGCTGCAGTCGGGCAACGACACCGCCAACGCCCTCGCCCGCGTCGCCGGTGGGGAGGGCGGGGTGGCCGCCACGATCGACGCGATGAACGCCGAGGCGCGCCGGCTCGGCGCCGACGACACCCACGCCGTCACCCCGTCCGGGCTCGACGCCCCCGACCAGCTCACCAGCGCCTACGACCTGGCCCTCATCGCCCGCGCCGACTTCGCCCGGCCGGACTTCATCACGTACGACACCACCCTCGCCTACCAGTGGCCCGCGCAGCCGCCGAAGGACCCGAAGGGCTTCCAGATCCAGAACGAGAACAAGCTCCTCACCAGCTACCAGGGCGCGATCGGCGGCAAGACCGGCTTCACCGACGAGGCCCGGCACACGTACGTCGGCGCCGCTCAGCGCAACGGCCGGCGGCTCGTCGTCACCGTCATGGGCGCCGAGATCGTGCCCGCCCGCGCGTGGAAGCAGGGCACGATGCTGCTCGACTGGGGGTTCGCCCTGCCGGCCGGGACGTCCGTCGGCCACCTCGTCACCCCGGAGGAGGCGGCCAAGCTGCACGCCGCCCCGCCGTCCGCCGCCGCGCCCGCGACGGCGGTCGCCCAGCCCGCGACCGGAAAGACCGGCGGCTACTCGATCTGGCCCACGATCCTCGCCGTCGGCGCGGTGGCGCTGACCGCCGGCGTGGTGGGTGTCGTGATGCTCATCCGGCGCCGCCGCCTGGAGTAGGACCGGCATAGGATCGGGCATGCCGTTCGAACCGCCCGCGATGCGCATCGGCCTCGGGCTCGCCGCCGTGGGCCGGCCCGGGTACATCAACCTCGGCCGGGAGCGGGATCTGCCCGCGGACCGGTCGGTCGAGGCGCTGCGGGCCCGCAGCCACGAGCTGCTCGACGCCGCGTACGCCGCCGGGGTCCGGTATTTCGACGTGGCCCGCTCCTACGGGCTGGCGGAGGAGTTCCTCGCCGGCTGGCTGCCCGGGAAGGCGGGCGCCGTCGCCGGGTCGAAGTGGGGCTACACGTACACGGCCGGATGGCGGGTCGACGCGCCCGTGCACGAGGCGAAGGACCACTCCGTCGCCACGTTCGACCGGCAGGTCGCCGAGACCCTGGAGCTGTTCGGGGACCGGCTCGACCTGTACCAGATCCACTCCGTGACACCGGAGAGCACCGCGCTCACCGACGCCACCCTGCACCGGCGGCTCGCGGACCTCGCCGCCACCGGCGTCACCGTCGGGCTGTCCACCAGCGGGCCGCGCCAGGCCGACGCGATCCGGGCCGCGCTGCGCGTCGAGGTGGGCGGCGAGCCGCTGTTCCGCACCGTGCAGGCGACGTGGAACCCGCTGGAGCCGTCCGCCGGGCCGGCCCTCGCCGAGGCGCACGCGGACGGCCGCACCGTCATCGTCAAGGAGTCCCTGGCCAACGGGCGGCTCGCCGGCTGCGACGCGGCCGCCATCGCCGCGGCGCTGCACCAGCCGTGGGCGGGCGTGGTGCTGTCCGGCGCGGCCACGACCGCACAGCTCGCCGCCAACCTGCGCGCCCTGGACGTCGACGACCCCGGCCCGCTCCCGCCCGCCGAGACCCCCGCGGCCTACTGGGCCCACCGCGCATCCCTGACCTGGTCATGAGGGCGCCCGGGCGGGCGTGACCGGCGCGACCGTGTCGCGATCCAGACGGAGTGCGGCGGCGGGGGTGCATGACGCTCGATGCTGTTGCGCGTGCCGACCATCCGCCTCGCCCGCGCCGCGGGTGCCCTGCTGATCATCGCCGTGCTCGTCGGTGCCGCCCCCGCCGCCGCGGAGCCGACCCCCGGCCCCGACTGCCCCGAGACCCGGGCGCAGCTCGCCGGGCAGCACATCACCACCACCGAGGGCCTGCCCGACCTCACCTGCGCTGACCTGCACGGCGCCGTCCTCGACGGCCTCGACCTGAGCCAGGAGGACCTGTCCGGCATCGACGCCCACGGCGCCTCGTTCCGCGGCACGGACCTCGTGCAGGCCACGCTGACCGGGGCCGACCTGCGCGGCGCCCGGTTCGACGACGCCGACCTCACCCAGGCGCACCTGGACCTCGTCGACGCCCGCGACGCGTCGTTCGCCGGTGCCGACCTCGGCCAAGCGCACCTGGACCTCGTCAACGCCCGCGACGCGTCGTTCGCCGACGCCGACCTCAGCCAGGCCGACCTGCCGAAGGCGGACCTGCGCGGCGCCGACTTCACCGGCGCGTCACTCACCCAGGCCGACCTCGGCGGCGTGGATCTGCGGGGCGCCCGCACGTTTTTCGCCGAGGCGATCCAGGCCGACGCGTCCGACGCGAAGGTGGACGTCCTCGACCCGCGCACCTTCCAGGCCGCGCTGCTGGCGATCCTCGTCGGCCTGGTGCTGCTGGTGAAGTCGCTGATCGACATGCTCAGGGGGCTCACGCCCGGCGACAAGCCGCTCAACCGGGGCCTGAAGCGCCTGGCCGTCTATGCGGTGGCCAGCCTGATGGTCTGGCTCCCCGCCGGGATGGTGCTGCCGCTGATGTTCGTCTCCGTCCTGTACCCGTGGCTCGTCGGCGCCCTCTTCGTCTACCTCTCGGGTGCCGTGCGCGGCTACCGCCCGGCCCGGTTCGACCGGCGCGACCCCGACCCGAACCCGGCGAACTTCAGCATCAACTTCGGGACGGCCCGCTGACGTCGCCCTCCTCGAAGTGGCGGATCAGGTCGCCGACGCTGCGTAGCCAGCCGCGGACGCGCCCGCTCCAGTCCTCGCTGCCGAGCAGGACGACGGCCTCACCGCCGAGGAACGACAGGCCGATGAGCCCGGCGACGTCGCCCGGGCGCATCGGCCCGAGCGACCCGAACCGCTGCTCGGCCTCCGTCGCCACCTGCACCAGCACGGCGAACCACGCCTCCAGCATCGCCGTCACCCGCGCCGCCACCTGCGGGTCGGACCAGCCGGCCGCGATCATCTCCTGCAGCACTCGCACGTAACCGGAGGCGAGGTCGTCGTCGAGGAAGTCGCACGCCTGCTCGTAGCGCTTCCAGAGGGGGGTCTCGGCGCCGTACATGCGGACCTGACGCGCCACGAGCTGCTGATTCTCATGGTCGAGCAGGGCGAGGATGACGCCCTGCTTCCCGCCGAAGTGGTAGTGGATCTGGCTGAGCGGCACCCCGGCCCGCTCGGCGACCCGGCGGGTGGACAGCGCGGCGTATCCGTCCGCGAGCAGGCACGTCCTCGCCGCCTCGATGATGCGGCCCTGCGTGTTCAAACCGTCCCCAATCGATGCGTGCTTGTTCGGTCGGTCGACCGAATGCTACCTTGCTGATTATCGGTCGGTCGACCGAACAAGGGAGGTGGCACCATGGTTCGCAAGATCTCGGTGGTCGGCTACGGCGCGGCGGCCTACCTGGCCTTCGTCGCCGCGCTGCTCTACGCGATCGGGTTCCTGGCCGGCGCCGGCGTGCCCAAGGGCATCGACGACGGCGCCGCCGGCCCGGCCTGGCGGGCGCTGCTCGTCGACTCGGCGCTGCTGACGCTCTTCGCCGTCCAGCACAGCGTCATGGCCCGCCCGTGGTTCAAGCGCTGGTGGACCCGCTTCGTCCCGGCCGCGATCGAGCGCAGCACCTTCGTCCTCGCCTCGACCGCGGTGCTGGTCCTGCTGTTCTGGCAGTGGCAGCCGCTGCCCGCCACCGTCTGGTCCGTCGGCCCGGCCTGGGCCCGCGGCGTCCTCTGGGCGGTGTACGCCCTCGGCTGGGCGGTCCTGGTGTTCAGCACGTTCGCCGTCGGCCACTTCGACCTCTTCGGCCTGCGCCAGGTGCTGGCCCGCGCCCGCGACCGGCACTACGCCGAGCCGGGCCTCCGCGAGCCGCTCGTCTACCGGCTCGTCCGGCACCCGCTCATGGTCGGCTTCCTGATCGCGTTCTGGGCGGCGCCGGACCTGAGCGTCGGGCGGCTGGTCTTCGCCCTGGCGTCGACCGGCTACATCATGGTGGGTGTCCGCCTGGAGGAGCGCGACCTGCGCGTCCAGCTCGGCGAACCCTACGAGGACTACCTGCGCCGGGTGCCGCGCTTCGTGCCCCGTCCGGTGCGCTGAGGGAAGGGTACGGGCGATGCGGGCGCGACAGGCCGACGCCGAGGGGTTCGTCGAGCACGACGGCGTCAAGATTCACTACGAGGTGCACGGTGCCGGCGGCCCGACGATCCTGCTGCTGCCGACGTGGACGCTGGTGCACAAGCGGGTCTGGAAGCTCCAGGTGCCGTATCTGGCCCGGCACTTCCGCGTCGTCACGTACGACGGGCCCGGCAACGGGCGGTCCGACCGGCCGCTGTCCCCGCGGGCGTACGGGCAGGCGGCGCAGGTCGCCTACGCGCTCGCCGTGCTCGACGCGACCGGCACCGACAGGGCCGTCGTCGTCGGGCTGTCCCGCGCGGTCAACTGGGCGCTGGAGCTCGCCGCCGAGCATCCCGGGAGGGTGCACGGCACGGTCGCGATCGGCGCCTCGATCGCGCTCACACCGCTCTCGCAGGCCCGCGCGGCCTCCGGCGGGCTGGACGACCGGACCGCGCCCGACCTGCCACCGTCGGCGGTGCCCCGGCTCGGCGCCGACCCGGCGAACCACTGGCGCAAGTACAACCGGCGGTACTGGCGGTCGCAGTACGAGGACTTCGCCTGGTTCTTCATGGGGCAGTGCTTCAGCGAGCCGCACTCCACGAAGCAGGTCGAGGACGGCGTCGCCTGGGCCCTCGAGACCACCGGGGCCGTGCTCGACGTCGAGAGCCAGGCCGACCGGCCCGGGCGCGAGGAGATCGAGGACTGGTGCGGCCGGGTGCGCGGCCCGGTGCTGGTGCTGCACGGCAGCGACGACCGCGTCGCCCCGCCGGCCCGCGGCGAGGCGCTCGCCGAGCTCACCGGCGGCGACCTGGTGGTCATCGACGGCGGCGGCCACATCCCGCTCGCCCGCGACCCCGTCCAGGTCAACCTGCTGGTGCGCGGGTTCGCCGAGCGGTTCCGCCCGGCGGCGCCGGTCCGCCGCGCCTGGAGCCGCCGGCCGTCCCGGCCCCGGCGGGTGCTCTACCTGTCCTCGCCGATCGGTCTCGGCCACGCCCGGCGCGACCTCGCCATCGCCGCGAAGCTGCGCGAGCTGCGGCCCGGCGTCGAGATCGACTGGCTCACCCAGGACCCCGTGACCCGGATGCTCGCCGACGCGGGCGAGCGCGTCCATCCCGCGAGCCGCTTCCTGGCCAACGAGTCCGCGCACGTGGAGAGCGAGTCCGGCGAGCACGACCTGCACTGTTTCGAGGCGCTGCGCAGGATGGACGAGATCCTCGTCGCCAACTTCATGGTGTTTCACGACCTGCTGGAGTCGGAGCGCTACGACCTCGTCGTCGGCGACGAGGCGTGGGACGTCGACCACTTCCTGCACGAGAACCCCGAGCTGAAGCGTTCGGCGTACGCGTGGCTCACCGACTTCGTCGGCTTCCTGCCGATGCCGTCCGGCGGCGAGCGGGAGGCCCTCGTCGCCGCCGACTACAACGCCGAGATGATCGGCCACATTGACCGGTACCCGCGCCTGCGTGACCGGTCCATCTTCGTCGGCGACCCCGACGACGTCATCGACGAGCCGTTCGGGCCCGGGCTGCCCCGCATCCGGGACTGGACCACGGAGCACTACGACTTCGCCGGCTACGTCGCCGGTACGGCGACCGGTGAGGAGCGGAGCGCGTTGCGGGCGGCGCTCGGCTACCGGCCCGGCGAGCGGGTCTGCGTGGTCACCGTCGGCGGGTCCGGGGTCGGCGGGCACCTGCTCCGGCTCGTCGCCGCGGCGTTTCCGGAGGCGGCCAGGCGGGTGCCGGGCCTGCGGATGATCCTGGTGGCCGGCCCCCGCATCGACCCGGCCACGGTGGCGGCCCCGCCGGGGCTGGACGTCCTGCCGTACGTGCCGGGGCTGGACCGGCACCTCGCCGCGTGCGACCTGGCGGTGGTGCAGGGCGGGCTCACGACGTGCATGGAGCTGACGGCGGCGGGGCGGCCGTTCATCTACGTGCCGCTGCGCAACCACTTCGAGCAGCAGTTCCACGTCACGCACCGGCTCCGCCGGCACGGCGCCGGGCGGCGGATGGACTACGACACCCTCACCCCCGACTCGCTCGCGGCGGCGATCGCGGAGGAGATCGACCGTCCGGTCGCCTACCGTGCCGTGCCGGCCGACGGCGCAGCCCGCGCCGCCGCCCTGCTCGCCGAGCTCTTCTGACCCGGTGTGCGGCGCCTGTCAGGATGTGCGGATGAATCCTCTGCGCTTGATCGAGACGTCGCCGGGCAAGTACTCGCTGCTGCTGAACGCCGGGAGCACCCCGGTCGACACCGCCGTCGAGACCCTGGGGCACGAACCGCACGGCTACTTCTGGGCGGCGATCGCGCGGCTGCTGGTGAGCGTCGAGGCGCCGGAGCTGGGCGGGCGGTTCTCCTACGACCCGGAGGCCGGCATGTTCTGCGCGTACGGGACCGACCGGGGCGCGCTCGAGGCCCTGTCGAAGCTGCTGACCCCCGTCGTCACGGACGTCGAGCAGGCCAGGAAGGCGGTCGCCCTGGCCGTGGCGAAGGGGGTCGACCTCGACGACTGAGGCCGGGCGAAAAAGTTCCGGGGCGGATGTCGAAAGCGCGGCGAGCCGTCCGACGCGTCTGTAGCGGCACGGTGAGCGTGCCGGTGACAGAGGAGACCGACATGTCGTTCCAGGCGTACCTCGACAACATCGAGACCAAGACCGGCAAGACCCCGCGGGAGCTGCTCGGGCTTGCGGCGGCGCGGGGGCTGGACGCGCCCGGGGTCAAGGCCGGCGCGATCGTGGACTGGCTGAAGGCGGACTTCGATCTCGGGCGCGGCCACGCGATGGCGCTCGTCCACGTGATCAAGAACGGCCCGAAGATCCCCGGCAAGCACGTCGGCACGGCCGGCACCCACCGCGACGACAGCGACACCCTGTGGCTGGACGGCAAGGCCAGCCGCCCAGCATGAACCGCCGGACCGGCGAATTCGATCAATTTCCGAGTTGATCAGCGAATCTCGATAGATCCGGCATTGACGGTAGTACAAAGGTCACTGATTGCAATATGGTGGCCTGACGTGTCGCGCACCCCGGCGACCGGGGAAAACGCCGCCCTCGTCATTGAAACGCGTCTTCTTGCACATGGTGAAAAGCGCAGATTCGAGCCACCGTCAATCAGCTGCGTCACATCGGAGGAGCCGTGCACCGCGTCCGTCGGATCTTCACATTGTTATCGGCAGCAGGCCTGCTCGCGCCGGCGTTCGTCGGCGTGCCCGCCGGCGCGGCCGCCGCGGAGACCGTCACCTCCGGGGCCTACACCGCGGTGATCAGGCGCACGAGCTACGGCGTGCCGCACGTGCTGGCCTCCAGCGTCGGCGGCGCCGCGTTCGGGCAGGGCTGGGCCTACGCCGAGGACCGGTTCTGCGACCTCGCCGACCAGGTCGTCAAGGTCCGCAGCGAGCGGTCACGGTGGTTCGGCCCCGGGCCTGACGGCGCCAACCTGGCGACCGACTTCGCCTACCAGTCGCTGGGCCTCGTCGACCGCGCCCGGGAGCAGCTCACCAGGCTGCAGCCCGAGGAGCGCGACGTGCTCAACGGCTACGTGCGCGGCTTCAACGCGTTCCTGGCCGCCGCCGGCCCCGCCAGGGTGCCCGGCTGGTGCGCCGGCCAGCCGTGGATCGCGCCGATCTCCGCGGTCGACGTCCTCGCGTACCAGCGCGACATCGCGCTGCTGGCCAGCGGCGGCGCGCTGCTCGCCCCGATCGCCTCGGCCACCCCGCCGGGCAGCGCGAGCGCCGCGCTCGCGATCGCGCCGGAGGTCACCACCGACGGGCTGGCCGCGCTGCGGCAGCAGAAGGCCCTGTCCAGCAACGGCTGGGCGCTGGGCGCGGACAAGACCCAGACCGGGCGGGGCATGCTGGTCGGCAACCCGCACTTCCCGTGGGAGGGCGAGCTCAAGTTCTGGGAGTCGCAGCTGACCGTCCCCGGGAGTCTCAACGTGTACGGCGCGAGCCTCGGCGGCATCCCCGGGGTGCAGATCGGCTTCACCGACAAGGTCGCGTGGACGCACACGGTCGCGGAAGGGTCGCGCTTCACGTTCTACTCCGTCGACCTCGTCCCCGGCTCGCCGACCACGTACCTCGTGGACGGGCGGCCCGAGGCGATGACGTCGAAGCAGGTGACGATCCGGGTCAACCAGGGCGGCGCGCTGCAGACCGTCACCCGCACCATGTGGTTCACCCGGTACGGGCCGGTGCTGGACCTGTCGGCGATCGACCCGGCGTTCGGGTGGACGGCGACGACGGCGTACACGTACCGCGACGCCAACATCGACAACGACCGGCTGCTGCGGGTGTGGATGAACATGGCCCGCGCCACCGACGTCGCCGGTCTGCGCGCGTCGATCGGCCGCGACCAGGGCATCCCGTGGGTGAACACGATCGCGACCGACTCGGCCGGCAACGCCTGGTACACCGACTCGTCGCCGACGCCGAACCTGTCCGTGGCGTCGCTGACGGAGATGGCGAACCACCCGCTCGGCGCGCTGAACGGCAGCGACAGCGCCAACGCGTGGGTCGTGCAGCCGGGGGCGCGCTCGCCGGGGCTGATCCCGTTCGCCCAGCAGCCGCAGTTGCAGCGGCGCGACTACGTCTTCAACTCCAACGACAGCCACTGGGTGCCGAACCAGAACGCCTTCCTGACCGGCTTCTCGCCGTTGCAGGGCTCGGAGGGCACGCCACTGTCGGCGCGGTCGCGGCAGAACCTGCGGCTCATCAACGGCACGGCCCGCTTCGACCTCGCCGGACTCGGCACCACCATCCTCTCCGGCGACTCGCTGACGGCCGCGGAGCTCGCCGGCTACACGGTGGCGTCCTGCCGCGCGCAGGGCACCCGGCCCGTGAACGTGGACGGCACGCCGGTCGATATCAGTGCCGGTTGCGCCGCGCTCGCCGCCTGGGACCGGCTGTTCGACCTGTCGAGCCGCGGCGCGGTGCTGTGGCGGGAGACGATCGGCGCGGTCCTCGCCGAGCACCCCGACGCGCTCACGACCGCGGGCCCGTTGTTCGGCGTGGCGTTCAACCCCGCGGACCCTGGCCGCACCCCGCGCGGCGCACCGGCCGACCCGGCGCCGCTGCTGACGGGGCTCGCCCGCGCGATGCTGCGGATGCGCGCCGTCGGCCTGCCGCTGAACGTGCAGCTGCAGTCCGTCCAGTACACCGTGAAGGCCGGCCAGCGGATCCCGGTGCCCGGCTCGACGGAGAACGTCGGCATCGCCAACATGGCGCAGTACGAACCGTTCCCGGGCTCGTCCCGTGAGCCGTTCATGAACCCGGGCACGTTCGCCGAGGGCAGCGACCTCACCGACCGCGGGTACGTGGTGAACTACGGCACCAGCTTCCTGCTGACGCTCGCGTTCACGTCCTCCGGCCCGTCGGCGCGCTGCGTCCTCACCTACAGCGAGTCCACCGACCCGAACTCGCCCAACTCCACCGACCAGACGCTGCTGTTCCGCAACAAGCAGCTGCGCGACTGCCGCTACTCGGAGGCGTCGATCGCCGCCGACCCGAAGCTCTCCATCAGGACAGTGCGGGGGTGATCCCGGCGGCCCGGGCCGCCGCCCACCGAAGCAGCCAAGCGACCCCCCAGGCAGC